>DAOWAC010000099.1 GCA_030634785.1 Chloroflexota bacterium
AAGCAAGAGGTTTTTGCATCCGATAAAAATGCATCAAACAATAAGTCTTAGAGATGTTGAAATAATGGCGACTCCTGCACATCATCCTCAATCTTTTTACCCGCTTGGTTTTATGATGTCTCATGCTGGAAAAAGTGTTTTTCACAGCGGAGACACTGCTTTGCTTGACAGCTTTTCACAACTCAAACCAGATGTTGCTCTTTTACCAATTGGTGGCACTTATACAATGGATTGTGTTGATGCAATTCGTGCAGTTAAAACAATGAAACCAAGGTATGCAATTCCAATGCACTATAATACTTTTAAAATGATTGAACAGGACCCGCGAGAGTTCAAGCAAAAGATTGAAAAAAGCATTCTAAAAACAAAGCCTGTAATTCTAAAACCAGGGCAGAGTTTTTCATTCAAGTAATTAACCTATTTTTCAGGATAAAACAATTAGTCTATTTTTGTTCTGGATAATATTTCCAGTTTACAAACCATACAAGCAGTGCAAAGACATCCAGTGCAATTATGATTCCTGCTCCAACAAGCATTGTTGTTTGCAAAAGCCAGTTTACTACAAAATTAAATGCTGTAAAAATTAGTCCTGCTGCAACAGCCATTAATGCAAAAAAGCCTTCAATAAATTTCATTAAAAGAAATATCTAAAAACATCTATATTAAGCTTTCCAACCAAATGCCCTTTTATTAAACTTTGTCTGTGCAGTGTACACTATCTTTCATGTGTTTGCTTCAGCCTTCCTTAGTTCTTCCAATGTTCCAATATCAAGACATTTTCCTGTGTATACCACAAACCCTGCTTTTCCTTTTGTGGCCAGTGAATTAATGCTGTCAGTAATTTCAAACTCGCCTCTTTTGCTTACCTTTGTTTCTTCCAAAGCAGGAAAAATCTTTTGTGAAAACATATAACATCCGCTGTTTACAAGATTGCTTTCAATTTTTTTCCTTGGTTTTTCAACAATTTGCAGTAGTTTTTTTTCAGAAACAACTGCAACACCAAATCTTTCAGGATGTTCATCTTTTCTCAAAGCAACAACAGCAGCCTTTCCTTTTTCCTGCATTAGTTTTTTCCAAAGCGATGGTAAAACAATTACATCAGCACTTCCAACCAAAAAATTTCCTTTAACTTTTCCTTTCACTTGAAGCACTGCATGAGCTGTTCCCATTGCAACTCTTTGTTCAACATACTTTAGTTTAATTTTTCCAAAAGAATTTCCAAACTTTTTTTCAATCTTTCCGCAGTCAAAGTTGACAATAATTACTGCTTCTTTAACTCCTGCTTTTTCAAAGCTTTGCAAAACATGCTCTAACAATGGCTTGCCCTTAAATTCAACCAATGCCTTTGGCTTGTCATTTGTCAAGGGTTTCATTCTCTTTCCCAAACCAGCTGCAAGAATAACCGCTTTCATTTAATTCACTTTAGATAATAAGACTGCCTAAAAATTTAAATAATGCAAACTATTAAATAATTCAAGTGCTTATTATAGTTTAAAAACAGGCGAAGAGAGTAATGTCAATGCCATTAAATCTGAATTTAACAATTCCAAACAGGGCTGTTCATATTTTTGTTGCATTTGTTGTCCTGTTTTTGGCTGGTAGTGTTATTGCGTATGCCGTTTCTCCTGGTTTAGTTCCAAATCCTGGTCATGCTTTGTCTGCTATTCAGGGCTATTTTTCAGGCGATGTTTCACTTGAGCAGTCGCTTGAAAAGCTTCAGCAGCGTGTTGCCGGAACCTGTGCTGTTGGAAGTTCTATTAGGGTAATAAATGTTGATGGCACCGTTAGTTGTGAAGACGACTCTGTTGGTGTTGCAGGTCTTGCCGGCAGTGGAACGGCAAATTATTTGGCTAAGTGGTCTGGTGTCACAAGTCTGGGAAACAGTGTTTTGTTTGAACGGGTAAGAACAGGCAGCAACTGGGTTGGCATTGGAACATCAAGCCCTCAGAGAGTTTTGCACCTTTATGATTCTGCCGACCCTGCCGTAGTGTTTGATACTGGTGGAACTGACTGGTATTTTGGTTTGGATGATTCTGATTCTGACAAGTTTAAGATTGGAACTGGTACTGGTGTTGGTTCAAATACCAAAATGACTTTTACAACAGGCGGAACGGTTAACATTTGGGACGGGAGTGCCAGTGCAAGCTATGCTACTGGTGCAGGCGAGTTATATGTTGAGCATGATTTGGAGGTTGACGGAGACATTTATGCCGGTGACGATATTGATTTTGCTTCAAGCGGTGCCAAGATAACTGGCGATGATATTACATTTGATTTGACTGAAGAGCTAAGTGTTTGCGATGGCTCCTGTGGAACCAAAAATAAGGCAACTGCTGACGGTGACTTATATGTCGAAAGCGATGTTGAGGTTGATGGTCAGATTTGCCTTGGCAATGTTTGCAAATCCAGTTGGCCTTCTTCAGGTATTACTGGTGTTACTGCCGGAACAGGTCTTAGTGGTGGTGGCACAAGTGGAAATGTTACTTTGAATTTGAATCCGCCTACTACAACAATGATAGGTGGGGTGAAAGCAGTAAGCTGCCCCAACGGCGAGGGGGTTAAGACAATACAGTCAGACGGGACTCCTGTTTGCAGTAACATGGTAGTGGATTCTTATACTATTTCTGTAAAGACGCAATTGTGCTATAATTGTGCTGGAACCTCCTCTGATATTGCAGTGTGCAACAGCAATTATGGTGTTGAAAATGCCAGGGTAACTGGTTCGAGTTGCAGTGGTTGCAGCAGTTATTCCATTCCAAACAGTTATACTCTTAGATGTAAGGTAAACACTAGCCATCAAGGTAGTTGGGCTACGTGCGCGGCAACCTGTGTAAGGGCTCAGTAAAAGGTTGAACAAGGACTGTTCAGATTTCGATTTCTTCCAAATCTTTTGGCACTACAACATTTCCGAATTCTTGTCTTGCTTCGTTTTCAACGTCTTTGTTTTTCTTATAGCGTGGGCTGATGTGAACCAAGACGAGCTTTTTTGCACCTGTTTGTTCTGCAACCCATGCAGCCTGTTTGGCTGTGCAGTGTTTTGTTTCCTTTGCTCTTGAAATGTGTTTTTCCAAAAAAGCTGATTCGTGAATTAGAACATCGGAATTTTTGATTGCATCAAAGTATGAATCTGATGGCAGTGTGTCCATTACTATTGCAATTTTTTTCCCTTTCCTTCCTTTTGCGTAGTCCATTACTTGTTCTGGCTTGAACTTTTTTCCCTTAACTGTAATGTCTTTTCCTGTTTGAAGCTTGCTCCAAAGAGGCCCTTCAGGAATTTTTAGTTTTAGTGCTTTTTCTCTTTGAAATGTTCCTGTTTTGTCTTTTTCTTTGAATACAAATCCAATGCATGGGACACCATGCTTTAATGGAAATGCTTCAACTGTGTATTTTTCTCCTTTGTATATCTGTCCATTGTTTACTTCTTTGATGCGAATTTCAAAATTTTTTTTCATCAAAGCTAAATCCATTATTTTTTCAATTTCTTTTTTTGTTCCTCTTGGTCCATAAATGTAAAGTGGAACATCTCTTTCATGCATTGCCATTGTTGCAATTAAACCAGGCAATCCAAGCACGTGGTCTGCATGAAAGTGGCTTAAGAAAATACTATGCACGCGCATGTAGGAAACGCCTGATTGCATCATTTGTCTTTGTGTTCCTTCAGGGCAATCGAACAAAAACCAGTTGCCTTCAAATTGCAGAGCGGTGGCTGTCAAATTCCTTTCAACCGTAGGGTTTGAACAGCTTGTTCCAAGTACAATTAAACGCATTTAAATCACTAAAC
>DAOWAC010000007.1 GCA_030634785.1 Chloroflexota bacterium
ATTTCCCACTGTGCACGAGTACAAAGCCTTTGCTGGAAAAAATTGTAAAGAGCCCTTGTATTCATTGTAACCACAATTCTTGTTTCACAGGCATTTGGAAGAACAAACCTTGCGTCCTCTGCAGGAACAGTTTTCAAAAGCGCATCATAGGCTTTTCTTGAATCCTCAATTGCCTTTTCAAACAATTCAAAAGATTCCTTGCTTTCCTTTATTTTTGGAGGAACAATAAAATTGAAACCACCTTCTTTGACATAACGTTTTGATTGCTGTGAAAAACTCGCAATCCTGTGCCTTACAAGCTGATGAGTACAGGCACGTGAAACCCCTTCAATTGCAAAAGTAAAAGAAACATGTTCTAAAGGACTTAAATGCCCTGCTTTTACAAGCTTTGCAACAAGCTTTTTTGCATAATCTTCAGAAACCTTTTCCTTCAAAGCGTCAATTCCTACTCCAGCATAGCAAATATGACCAGCAGTAGCAGCTGTTATATCAGGCGCTGGTGTATGCGTTAAAAGCTCTACTTTTAGCTTTGTTTCCCCCATGAACAAAATTGGTGATTGAAAGTTGTTAAATAGGTTTCTTTGCATTGGAAAAAGCACTAGTTTAAAAAGTTTAAAAAAGAAATTCTTTTAGACATGAAGAAAAAACGCGCAACTATAAAAGCTAAAATAGTTAAACCAGTAAGGATTAGTCCTGCTGGAAGAAAACAAATGGGAGTAACACCGCGCATTAGAGAATATGTTGCAGGCTTTAATGCAAAAAGCAAAATAGGGCTTGCAAAAAAAATTGTTGCAGATATTTCCAAATTTGAAAAGGTTGCATTGCCAATGGAAAAAGCAAAAAGGCTTTGGGCAAACAGAAGCGCTGACGACGTAATAAAAACAAGAAAGATTTACACAATGATTGCAAAAGAAGCAGTGAAAACAAGAAAGCCCTCAATTTTAGGATGTAGTGATTACGCTGAAGCTATTACAGTGTGTTTGAGAGAGGCTGGTTTTCCTGCACTTATTTTAAGAATGGGAACCCATACTAAAACCAAGTTTTTGTACAGAAAACAGGTTTGGTTTGCAGACGCAACAGATAACAGGCGGGCAAAAGTAAGACAAATGGATACAGCAGACAAGAGAGTTGAAGAAGACCTCAGAAAAGAGAAAAAGTATGCAGAAGGAGCAAGCCTTGTGCAAATAGGTCTTAAAAACCATAATGATTTTGGAAAATATTATTAGAAAAAGGCGAATTAAGTATGAGTCATCCAACAAAAGGAATTAAGGGAAGTAAAAGCACATTCCTTGAAGGCAAAACAATTGTCTTAGGAATAACCGGAAGCATTGCAGCAGTAAAATCAGTGGAACTTGCGAGAGAATTGATAAGACATGGTGCAGAAGTTCAAGCAGTAATGACAAAGGAAGCCGTAAGAATAATTCATCCAAACTCAATGGAATATGCCACAGGAAATCCTGTTGTTACAGAATTGACAGGAAAAATTGAACATGTACAATTCTGCGGAGTGAAAGGAGAAAGTGATTTGTTGCTTATTGCTCCAAGTACAGCAAACACTATTGGAAAAATTGCAACAGGAGTTGATGACACAACTGTTACGTCCTTTGCAACAACTGCTATTGGTTGTAAAAAAAAGATTTTGATTGTTCCTGCAATGCATGGTTCAATGTATAAAAATTCGTTTGTGAAAGAAAATCTTGCAAGACTCGAAAAAGAAGGAATTGGAATAATAAAGCCAAGGGAAGAGGAGAATGCTGCAAAGTTTCCTGCAATTGAAGAAATAGTTCTCGAATGCGAAAGAGCTGTCAGTAATGGGCTATTGAAAGGAAAAAAAGCAATGATTGCAAGCGGTGCTACGCAAGAAGATATTGACGAAATAAGAATTTTAACAAATAAATCAAGTGGAAAGACAGGAAGAGAAATAGCAAAAGAATGTTACAGACAGGGAGCAAAAGTGTGCATTGTTCACAATCACAAAAGTATTGCAGGCGGAATAAAAAATCTTAAGGCAAGGACAGGCAAGGAAATGCAGGAACTTGTATTAGAAGAATTAAAAAAAGACTATAACTTATACATAACCCCTGCTGCTTTGACGGATTTTACTTTAGAAAAAAGAAAGGGAAAAATAGAAAGCGGAAAAGAAATTGCAATTAATTTGGAACCAAGACCAAAACTTGTGGAAGTTGTAAGAAAAAACTTTTCAAATATTGAAATAGTTGCCTTCAAAGCAGAAGTTGGAGTGCCTGAAAAGCAAATGATAGAGGTTGCAAGAAAGAAAATGAAGGAATTAAACAGCAGACTTGTTGTTGTAAATGATGTAAAAGAAAAGGGAATGGGAACTGATGACAACACTGTTTTTATTGTTTCAGAGAATGATGCAAAAAAGGTTTCTGGAACAAAGAAAAAGATTGCAAAAGCGCTTGTGGAAGAGATTGCAAAAACAAGCTGATTTAAAAACAATGAAAAACTAATTCTTTTGATAGAGCAATGAAAAAAAAAGTTTATCCAAGACATGGAAAAGCATTTGCAAAGCCTGTAAAACTAAGCCATATTGGAAAAAAACAGGTCGGCGTAACGCCAACGATAAAAAAGTATGTTGAGGGATTTCAGGCAAAAGGACTTAAAGGAATAGACCTTGCAAAAGCAATTGTTGCAGATGTTGCAAATTTTCAAAGAGTTACGCTTACAACAAAAACAGCTCAAAGACTTTGGGCAAGAAGAAGCGCTGACGATGTACTGAAAACAAAAAAAGTATATATTGGAAAATTTGAGGAAAATATTCCAGAGAGGGACCGAGGAGTAATCATGGGCTGCACTGATATGACAGTTGCAGTTGCATCATCTCTTAGAGCCGCTGGTTTCAAGGTACTTATTACAAGAGAATTCTTTCATACTTTTGCAAAGGTCTATTATAAAGGAAAGGTGTATATTGCTGACGCCCAGGAAGAAAAAAGGAATATGTTAAGACCAATGACCCCGGCAGATAAAAGAAGGGAAATAAGCTGTATAAGAAACAAGGCATTTGCAGAAGGAGCAAGCCTTGCAGATATTGGATTGAAGTCATACAAGGATTTCTTTAAGTATTGGAAGATTTTGTGATGAGAAGAAGAAGAAATTTTTCAAAATATGCAACAAGTTTTACAAAGCCTATTAGGACAAGCGGACCTGGAAAAAAACAGGTTGGAATAACTCCAAGAATTCAAAGATATGCAAATTCTTTCAAAGCAAAAGGCCTTAGAGGAATAGATCTTGCCAATGCAATAATTAAAGACATTCATGGATTTAAAAAAGTTTTATTAGAAGATTCGCAGGCAAAAAAGGTTTGGGGAAAAATAACTGCTGATTCAGTCATAAAAGCAAGGACCGTTTACATCAACAAAAATCTGGCAATTTTTGGCTGCACAGACCGTGCTTTTGCGATTGTTAGTACATTAAGAGCAGCAGGTTTTAAGACAGTAATTGCAAGATCTAGTGAACACACTATTGTAAAAGTATTATATGGCAAAAAGCTCTGGATTGCAAATACTCTCCCTACAAGGAGAAAAGCAATAAGGGAAATGAGTGAAAGGGACATGTTAAGAGAAGACAGGCACAGAAATGCAAACGCCTACGCAGAAGGAGCAAGTTTTTCCCAAATTGGCCTTAACAACTTTGGAGATTTTTCAAAATATGCAGAGCAGACAAAAAAAGCGTTAATTAAAAACGATTTCTTTTCCTAAAATTATTAATTGCCTTCCAGCATTTTAAAACAATTCGGGGGAATTCAATGATAAAAGCAGTGATTTTTGACTTAGGCGGAGTAGTACTCAAAGGAAATGTTGAAATTTTTCTTAAAAAAGGAGAAAAGATTCTTGGAGTAAAAACAAAACAGGAATCCAATTGTGTTTTTGACAAAAAATTAAATCTTGGAACAAGCAGTTTAAGAGCTTCCTTCGAACGCGTTTTTGGGAAAAAAATGTTTGACGACGAATTCCTGCCATTGATAAAAGCATGGGTGTCAAACTGGGAAATGGACAAAGAAGTATTTGAATTTGCAAAAAAGCTTGGAAAAAGATACCAGGTTGCAATTCTTTCAAATTCTGAACAAAGTTATGAAGAAAAATATGACGAAGAGCTTGCAAAAGTTTTTTCTCCAATTATTTACAGTCACAGAGTAAGAATGATAAAACCTGACAAAGAAATGTTTGAATACATTTTGAAAAAACTTGGACTTGAAGCAGAAGAATGTGTCATGATAGACGACACTCATGAGAATATTAAGGCGGCAAAAGAACTTGGAATGCACGCAGTTAAATACAAGAGCGTAAATGATTTGAAAAAACAGCTTGAACTGTTTGGTGTAAGGACCTAAGGATACTTTCCCTTCAAAAGGTTTGCAACCCTGTCCAGTTTTCCGACAGACTCTTTATTAATTGACTCAGTCAACTTCTGGTTTTCGAAAACAGCTTGCCCAATTACCTTTTTAACGCGTTTAACCTGATTAGCTCTTGCCTTAAGCCTCTTGACTTCAGCCTCAAAATGCTTTCTCCTATTAACATTTTGTTTACTCTTCAAAGAAAGTATTTTTTGCTCAAAACCCTTAATTTGACTGGTGACACTTGCAATCTTGGCGTCCAAAGTACTGACCCAATTTCCAGTAACCTCATTCTTGCCAATAGTAAAAGCAACATTCTCAGGTTTGATACCGGTCTTCTTGCTAACAGACTCAATTAAACTAACCTTTGAACTGGAAGGAACCCAGTTATAGATGCCACAAAGTCGGCCAAAAGTTACAGGGTTTCTCACAGACTTTAACTGCTGAAAAGCCTTTGTTGCTGTCTGAGCCTGCACCTTCTCCTTAACAACCCACTTCGTGTGCATTTTTACAGCAGTAGTGCCAGTACCAAGACCTGCAGCAAAAATAAGACCGCCAGCGGCAACTGTTTTCAATCTCCTTTTGGTTGTTCCAGGTTTCTTTTTTGCAACAGGCATCTTTAAATCAATATAATTAGGACAAAAACTCATTAAATAAACGTTCTATAATAAGCACCCGCCAATTAAAAAAAAATAAGTAAAAATGAACCCTCAAAACTTCAATAATCCGTCAATTAACGAATTAACAAGGGACAATAACCAAAAGCTTTAAATATGGTTTTGGCACAATTCCTTAAAGTAAATTTAAACAAGGTAGACATCAATGGGCACAAGCGAAATTTCAGGATTTTACAAAAAAAGCCTTGAGGAAAGACTTGCAATTGTAAAAGAATTTGCAAAACTTGACAAAGAAGAGATTGAAGAATTGAAAAAATATGGAGCAATGTCTTTTGAAACTGCTGACAGAATGGTTGAAAATGTAATTGGAACCCAGCAATTGCCACTTGGAATAGCAACCAATTTCCAAATAAACGGAAAAGATTACCTTGTTCCAATGTCAACAGAAGAACCAAGCGTTGTTGCTGCAGCAAGCAAAGCAGCAGGAATTGCAAGAAAAGAAAAAGGATTTAAAGCAGAAGCAAGTCCGCCAGTAATGATTGGACAAGTGCAATTGGTTAAAGTAAAAGATTGTGAAAAAGCAATTAATAAAATTGAAAAAAATTCAAGAACACTTATTGATTTAGCAAACAAAGCAGACCCGGTACTAGTAAAGTTTGGTGGCGGAGCAAAAAAAATAAACACACACACAATTGACACAGAAAGAGGAAAAATGACAATAGTACACTTACTCGTGGATGTAAGAGACGCAATGGGAGCAAATGCAGTAAACACAATGTGCGAAACCATTGCACCAGAACTTGAAAAGCTTTCAGGCGGAGAAGCAAGACTTAAAATTATTTCAAATTTAGCAATTCACAGAACAGTGAAAGTCAAAGCAGTATTTAGCAAAAAGACACTTGAAGAAAGTTTCAAAAAAGGAAATCTTAAAGGTGAAGAAATAATTGAACAAATACTTGATGCATACCAGTTTGCAGCAAACGATGTGTTCAGAGCATGCACTAACAACAAAGGAATAATGAACGGAGTAGACGCTGTTGCAATAGCATGCGGTCAGGACTCTAGAGCTTTAGAAGCAGGAGCACATGCTTTTGCTTCATTAAAAGGAAAATATACAACGCTTACAAAATATTACAAAGACAAAAAAGGAAACCTTGTTGGAGAAATTGAAATGCCAATGGCAGTAGGACTTGTTGGCGGAGCAATAAAAACAAGTCCTGTTGCAAAAATTGGTTCAAAAATTTTAGGAATTAAAACTGCAAACGAACTAGCAGAAGTAATGGCTGCTGTTGGACTTGCACAAAACTTTGCTGCATTAAGGGCATTGGCAACTGAAGGAATTCAAAGAGGGCATATGAAACTTCATGCAAAAAACATTGCAGTAATGGCAGGAGCAAAAGGAAAACAAGTTGACGAAATTGCCGCAAAAATGGCAGCAGAAAAGAATATAAGGGTTGACCGGGCAAAAGAACTTTTAAAGGAATTGGAAGATAAGTGATTTTTATGGCAGGAATTGTAGGATATGGAGTATATGTTCCAAAGAACAGGATAACGGTTGAAGAAATTGCACGAGTCTGGAAAAAAGACGGAAAAGCCATATCAAAAGGACTGAACGTCAAAGAAAAAGCAGTGGCTGCCTTTGATGAAGACGCATGCACTATTGCAGTTGAATCCGCAAGAAGGGCAGTAAAACAAGCAGGCATTGAAGGAAAACAGCTTGGAGCAGTTTACGTTGGCTCAGAATCACACCCTTATGCAGTAAAGCCAACTGCATCAATAGTAGCTGATGCAATCGGCGCATCACCAAATCTTACAGCAGCCGATTTGGAATTTGCATGCAAGGCAGGAACAGCAGGAATACAAATGTGTATGGGATTAGTTGATAGCCCTGTTCCAAAATGGCTTGAATATGGAATGAGCATTGGAACAGACACAGCACAGGGAAGACCAAACGATGCATTAGAGTTTACTGCTGCAAGCGGCGGAGCAGCTTACATAATTGGAAAGAAAAAAGAAGAAATTATTGCAAACATTTTGGACACCTACAGTTACACAACCGATACCCCTGACTTTTGGAGAAGACAACATGCAGAATTTCCAAGGCACGCAGGACGTTTTACAGGAGAACCGGCATACTTCAAACACGTTATTGGAGCAGCAAAGGGAATGATGGAACTCGTTAAAATGGAACCAAAAGATTTTGATTATGCCGTATTCCACCAGCCAAATGGAAAATTTCCAATAAAGGTTGCAAAAATGCTTGGCTTTTCAATGGAACAAATAGAACAAGGACTTACAACTCCATTTATTGGAAATACTTATTCAGGAAGCATGATGATAGGACTTGCCTCTGTGTTGGACAAAGCAAAAAAGGGTGACAAAATTCTTGCAGTAAGCTATGGAAGCGGAGCAGGAAGCGACGCATTTGTAATTGAAGCAACTGAAAATATTGAAAAGAAAAGGCACAAAAAAAGTGTTTTAAAAATGTTTGAAGAAAAAGAATACATTGATTACGCAGAATACGTAAAATGCAGAAAAAAACTCAAAAGCTTATAGGTGAAAAAAAGATGAAAAGAAGAATCCGTCAAGCAGGACCTAATACAATGAGAAGAAAGCGCAATACAAACGCAGACAAAAAGCAAACAATAGAATACGCAAAAATAATTCGAAACAACCCCATACTACAAGTGCATTATGTTGCAGCATTGGGCATTTTAGGCCCAAACCCAACCAAAACAAGAATTCGGTATGCAGTAAGGGAAACAAAAGCTTTTGCAAAAGACAACAACATTCCTTGGAGGATTTAAATGAGAAATGTTTCAATAATTGGAATCGGCTGCACAAAATTTGGAGAACACTGGGAAAAAAGCTTTAGACAGCTTATTGCAGAAGCAGGAATTGAAGCAATTTTAAGTGCAGGCATTGAAGGAAAAGACATTGAAGCCTTATACGGCGGAAGCATGGCTTCTGGTCGTTTTATTGGACAAGAACATATTGGAGCTCTAATTGCAGACCAGCTTGGATTAAATCCAATCCCAGCAACCAGAGTAGAAAATGCATGTGCTTCTGGCGGAACAGCTTTGAGAAGCGGTTACATGTCAATTAAATCAGGAGAATATGACATGGTTGCAGTCGGCGGCGTTGAAAAGATGACTGATGTCGGAGTAGAACAGGCAGCAATTGCTTTGGGTGGAGCAGGCGACCAGGAAACCGAACTGTTTCACGGAGCAAGCTTTCCAGCACTGTATGCTTTGATGGCAAAAGTTCATATGAACGAGTTTGGTACAACAGAAGAACAGCTTGCAGCCGTTTCAGTAAAAAATCACCATAATGCAATGCTTAATCCAAAAGCACAATTCCACAGAGAAATTACAATTGAAAATGTTATGAATTCAGGATATATTGCAACCCCATTAAAGCTTTTAGACTGCAGCCCAATCACAGACGGAGCAGCAGCAGTAATTTTGTGCGAGTCAGAAAAGGCAAAAGAAATTTGTGAAAATCCAATTGAAATAATTGCCTCTGCACAGGCCTCTGACACACTTGCACTAGCAGGAAGAAAAAGCCTTTCTGAAACAATTGCTACAAAGATTGCGGCAAAACAGGCTTTTGAAAAGGCAAAACTAACAGCAAAAGACGTTGACTTTGCAGAAGTTCATGATTGTTTTACAATTGCAGAAATTCTTGCAATCGAAGGAATTGGATTTTGTGAAAAAGGAAAAGGCGGAAAGTTTACAGCAGATGGACACACTGCATTAACTGGAAAAATTCCAGTAAATGTTTCAGGCGGATTAAAAGGCAAAGGACATCCTGTTGGAGCAACAGGAATTGCACAAGCAGTTGAAGCAGTTCTGCAATTGCGTGGCAAAGCAGGCGGAAGACAGGTAAAGGACGCAAAAATAGGATTGACACACAATGTCGGTGGCTCAGGTGCAACCTGCACGCTGCACATATTCAAAGCATTGGAGGGAAAACAATAATGCCTAGCGAAAGCTTACCACTTATTTGGAGAAAGTTTGGTGAAAGATACGATCTTGATGGAAACTTTTGTGAAACATGCAAAACAGCTTACTTTCCTGCAAGAGCAGTTTGTCAAAAATGCAGAAGAAAAGGAAAACTTGTTCCGCAAAAAATGCCAAAAACAGGCACAATTGTTTCATTTACAGAACTATTCAGCGGACCAGCAGGATTTGAAAACGAAGTACCATACTTTATTGCAATTGTTGAACTTGAAAACAAAGCAAGACTCCTCACACAAATTGTCGACTCTGAAAAAGAAAAAATAAAAATCGGAACAAAAGTCGAAAAAGTCTTCAGAAAAATATCAGACATTGACCCAGAAGGACCAATAGCATACGGGTATAAATTCAAGGTTGTTGAATAAATTATAGGGGATTCCTTGGCTGAAGGAAAAGGTTTTGGAAAAACGATTCTTTTCGGAGAACACTTTGTGGTATATGGATTGCCAGGAATTGCCTCTGGTTTGGGAAATGCTACAACTGCAATTGTTGAAAAATCTGACAAATTTGAATTTATTGACAATAGACCAGAAATTCCAGGATATAAAGAAAAGAAAAAACAAGAAATTCAAAATCAACTCGACTCATTACTTGAACAATTCAAAATTGACAAAGAACAAAATTCGATAAAAATTACTCTTACAGGAAATCTTCAATGCAATTCAGGAGTTGGAGCAAGCGCAGCACTCGCTGTTTCAATTACAAGAGCCTTAAACCAAATGCTTGAATTAAATTTAAACGATGAAGAAATAAACAAAATCGCATATATCGCAGAAGAAGGAGGAACAGGAAAAGGAAGTGTTTCAGGAATAGACAATACCTGTTCAACATTCGGAGGATTTATTTGGTTTGAAAAAAACATGCAGGGTGGCCCAAACAAGATTGAAAGGCTTTCAATTCAAAACCCTGTTGAAATCGTTCTTGCAAGCACAGGAATAACACAGGAAACAAAAAAAATCGTAGCAAACGTTCGAGAAAAAAAGCAAGCAAACGAACAAGAGTTTGAAAAAATTTTTAAAAAATACACTGAAACATGCCAAAAGGCATTTGAAAACATTAAAACAGAAAACTGGAAAACTGTTGGACAGCTAATGGACAAAAACCAGGAACTCTTAAGGCAAATTGGTGTTTCCTGCAAAGAAATTGAAGACATTATAAAAACTGCAAAAGAAGCAGGAGCCTGGGGAGCAAAGCTTACAGGAACAGGCAGAGGCGGATATGTTTTGCTACTAACACCAAGCAAAGAATTGCAAGAAAAAGTTACAAAAAAAGTGGAAGAATTGGGATACAAGACATTGAAAACAGAAATTGGAGCCAAAAAATGAAACTAGTTGTTGCGATATGTGGGGCTTCAGGCATTGGATATGGAATAGAGCTCTTGAAAGCGTTGAAAGAAGCAAAAATCGAAACACACCTTGTTTTGAGCGAGTGGGCAGAAAAATTAGTTGAAGAAGAAACTAATTACAAAATTGCTGATGTGAAAAAGCTTGCAAGCAAATGCTATGGTTACAAAGATATGGCAGCCTCAATCAGTAGCTCTTCATTTCCAGTAGATGGAATGATTATTTGCCCTGCAACAGTAAAAACTGTTTCAGAAATTGCAAACGCACACTCTGGCAATTTAATTTCAAGGTCAGCAGACAATATGCTAAAAACAGGAAAAAAGCTTGTGGTATGCATTAGAGAAACTCCGCTAAGCGGACCATGTTTGGAAAACCTTGCAAAAATAGCAAAATACGGCGGAATTGTAATGCCACTAAGCCCTGGATTTTATCACAAACCAAAAAGTATTAAGGATTTAGAAGCTTTTATTATTGGAAAAATACTCGACATTTTTAATATAAAAAATGAAAAATTTAAGAGGTGGAAGTAATGAGTTTTAGAAGCTATTTGGAAGAAATAAAGGACTTAGCAGTAATAAAAAAACCTGTTTCAAAAAAACTTGAAGCAAGCGCAATCATAAACGAATTGTTTGACAAACCAGTTTTGTTTGAGAAGATTAAAGAATCTGATTTCAAAGTTGCTGCAAACATTTTTCCAACAAAAGATTCAATAGCAAACTACTTTGGATGCAAAGTAAATGAATTAATTCCCACCATTACAAAAGCTATTGAAAATCCAACAAAACCGGAAGAAATTGAAAACGCTCCATGCCACGAAGAAGAAATAGCCGAAGTAGACCTTAACAAAATCCCAATTCTTTTTCACTGTGAAAACGACGGAGGAAATTATATTTCAAGCGGAGTAGTTGTATCGAAAAATCCAAAACTTGGGCAAAATCTTGATTTTCACAGATGCATGCAAATTGCAAAAAATAAACTGGTGGTAAGGATTGTAAAGAAAAGAAACTTTGATACATTTTTACAAGAACAAAAAAAGATGCCGATTGCAATCTGCATTGGAAACGGAGCAAACGTTTTGGTTGCAGCAGCAACTTCTGTTGAAATAGGACAAAACGAATTAGAAATTGCAAACACTTTGGAACCAGTAAAGGTAACAAAGGCAAAAACATTTGACGCAATAATTCCGGCAGAATGCGAATTTGTTCTAGAAGGAACAATTTCTCTGGAAGAAATGCATGATGAAGGACCATTTATTGATTTAACAGAAACACAGGATGTGGTAAGACAAGAGCCTGTTTTTACTGTGACAAAAATAACTCACAGAAAAGACGCAATATGGCAAGCACTACTCCCAGGAAAGCTTGAACACAAGATTTTGATGGGAATGCCAAGAGAACCGACAATGTTCAAAAAAGTAAATGAAGCAGGCGTTAAATGCATTGATGTAAATGTAAACCCAGGTGGATGTAGTTGGTTACATGCACGCATTAAGATTGATAAGAAAACAGAGGAAGATGGAAAGAAAGCAATTTCCAGTGGATTCGAAGGACACAAAAGCTGCAAGCACATCTTTGTTTATGATAAAGACATTGATATCTACAATGATGAGGATTCAGAATGGGCAATGGCAACAAGATTTCAGGCAGACCGCGACTTTGTAATGAAGGACAAGGAAAAAGGAAGCAGCCTTGACCCAAGTGCAGAAGCAGGAACAAAGATGACAACAAAATGCGGATTTGACTGCACTGCACCTCTTGAAACAAAAGGAAAAAGCTTTGAAAAAGCACCTTTTCCAAAAGCAAAACTAAAAGATTATTTGGAGTGATTTAAATGAAACTAACTCAAGAAGAGCAAGAAATGCTTGATGGAAAGAAAGGAAAGGCAGCTCAAAAGGCAATAGAAATATTGTCAGCTTTGGGAGACATTTTTGGAGCCAAAAGATTTATTGATGTTAAAAGTGTTCAGATTGCAGGAGTAAGTTACCACAATCTGGGAGAAGCAGGACTTGAATATTTGGAAAATATGGCTGAAGACGGCAAAGTAAGTGTTTTTACCACATTGAATCCTGCAGGAATGGATATTCAGAACTGGAAAAAGTTAGGAATTTCAGAAGAATTTGCAGAAAAACAGCTAAAGGTTGTTGAAGCATTTGCAAAAATGGGAGTAAAAACCACTTGTACTTGTACACCTTATTTGATTGGAAACAGACCAGCGCAAGGAGATCACATTGCCTGGAGTGAATCAAGCGCTGTATGCTTTGCAAACTCAGTACTAGGAGCTTATACAAACAGAGAAGGAGGACCAAGTGCTCTTGCCTCAGCAATTACTGGTAAGACACCTGAATTTGGTTTTCACCTTGATAAAAACAGGCAGGCTCAAGTGGAAATAAAGGTTTCAGGAAAAATTGAAAAATACACTGATTGGGGAGCACTAGGACACGCAATTGGAGAAAAAGTTGGAAAAAAAATTGTTCTAATTACAGGAATTGAAAAAGCAAATGAGGATGCATTAAAGATTTTTTCAGCTTCAATTGCAACATATGCAGGAGCAGCAATATTTCATATTGAAAGAATTACTCCAAACAAAACAGAAAAGCCAGCTGAAAGTGTTAAAATAACACAAGAAGATTTAGATAAATCAAAAGCGTTTTTGACAGATGCAACAGAAGTAGACATTGTTGCTGTTGGTTGCCCGCACTGTTCTCTTGAAGAAATGGAAAAGATTGCTGGATTGCTCGAAGGCAAAAAAGTTACAAAAGAATTCTGGATATGTGTTTCAAGAGAAGTGAGAAACAAAGCAGCAGAAAAAGACTTTGTTGAAAAAATTGAATCATCAGGTGCAAAGATTGCATGCGATACATGTATGGCGGTAGCACCATTAAAAGGAAGGTTTAAGGGAATGGCAACAAATTCTGCAAAAGCAGTTTTCTACGGCAGGGGCAAGAATTCCTTTAAAACCATTTTTTGCGATTTGGAAGAATGTGTAAACTTGGCGGTGGAAAAATGAACGGAAGAAAAATTTTCAAAGGAATAGCTGAGGGGGAAGCACTTGTAACAAAGGATGGAATTTCCTTCTACGGCGGAGTAGATCCCGATACGGGAAAAATTGTAGAAAAAGGACACGAACTGGAAGGACAAAGTGTTTCAGACAAAATTCTTGTCTTCCCAGAAGGAAAAGGAAGCACAGTAGGAAGCTATGTTTTATACAATTTGAAAAAGAACGGAAAAGCACCAAAAGCAATCATAAACAAAGAATGCGAAACAATTGTAGCAGTAGGATGCATTATTTCAGAGATTCCATGCGTGGACCATATTGAAATAGAAAAGATTAAAACAG
>DAOWAC010000149.1 GCA_030634785.1 Chloroflexota bacterium
GACTCCTAGAAATTTTAATCAGGTTTACGGACCGGCTGCAACAGACGGGTTTGTTTTTGCTTCAACAAATTGGGCTTATCTTAATGTATACAAAGGAGACTCTGCAGCCAATCTAGCTGTTGTATCCAAGGAAGCTCCTGCAGCCCAGGGTCCACAATCTTCCTGGGGAAGCATTACAATGCCTGTAAAAAAAGGAGAATATTGGAAAGTTGACGGCAGTTCAGATAGCCCTCCAATGGTTTACTGGGTTCCAATAATTTCAGGGAGCAGCGGTTCAGAGATAACACTCCCAACCTGCTCAGATGGACAATTTTTAGAAGCTTCTTCAGGCAGTTGGGTGTGCGCAGATGCTCCAAGCGGAAGCGCTTTTGGCAACTGGATTGATGTTACAGCTACTGCATCAGACGGGACAGTACATGGACCAGCTGCTACTGGCGGGTTTGTTGTTATTGGCACTGATGACTGGGGAAAGATTAATGCTTTTACAGATTCTGACAATCCACCAACGAGAAGGCTTGTTTACAATTCTAGGGATTCTGTTAATGAAAAGCAGTTTACAATGCCTGTTAGAAAAGGCGATTACTGGAAAGTAGAGGGTACGAGCATCAGCTCTGTTTACTGGATTTCATTGGTTGAAGGAGACAGCAGTGGCGGGTCAGTTTGGAACAGTGGTTGGTTTGCCTGTAGTACAGGAGAAACATATCCTGACGACCTCTCAGGAGGTATTTTTCCAAACGGAAACCATAATCTTGGAACGCAGGATTTGATTGTCCAAGTCTGGTTTGCTGCAGACAATAGCGGAAGCCCTGATTTGTCCAACGTTTATCAGGTTCAACAACACTATGATTTTTGGTATTATGGCGCTTGGGTAAATGTAATTTCAAACACTCAACTAAAGGTCACTACAGCAAGTGGAGGCGTATACATACTCCCAGATAGTACAGGAACATTTGCCAATGGGCACTGCAGAGTTATTGCAATAGCAGACTAGGCCTGTTTTCACTGTGTCCCCTTCTTTTAAATAGTTTTGCTTTAAGAAAATGTGTAATAGGATGGGAAATTTTTCTCTAATTTTTTTAAAGGTGATTTTTTGAAAGAAGGAAGTATTATTGAAATAGATTATACAGGCAAGGCAGTGCTTACAGGCAATGTTTTTGAATCAACCAATGAAAAAAAGGCAATTGCTGCAGGAATTTTCAGCAAAGAAAACCAGTATAAGCCAATGGTTGTAGTTGTCGGAGAAGGTCATGTTTTGCAAGGACTTGAAACAGCTTTGAAGGAAATGAAAAAAGGCGAAGAAAAAAAGTTTTTAGTAAAACCAGAAGAAGGCTGGGGTGAAAGAAAAGCAGGCAATATTGCAGTTGTTCCATTAAAAGAATTTAAGAAAGAAAAAATGCAGCCTTTTCCAGGACTTGTAGTAGAAATAAACGGAAGACAGGGAAAAATTCAAAGCGTTAACGGCGGCAGGGTAAGAATTGATTTTAACCACCCTCTTGCAGGAAAAGAATTAGAATACGAGTTAAAGATTGTTAGAGAAATTACTGCACCAAAAGAGCAAATTGAAGCACTTTACAAAAAATATTTTTATATGGTAGCAGATGAAGAAAAAAAACTTAAAATAGGACAGGCAGATGTAGAGGTTACACTAAGCCCTAGGTGGAGTGCAAATTTGGGACAATTAAAAAAGTCTTTTAGCAACCTTATAACAAAGCATGTTAAGGGATTTTCAAAAGTAAAGTTTGTTGAAGAATTTGTTGAAAAAAAGGACAAAAAAGAAGCAGAAAAAAAGGAAACAGAGAAAAAGCCTGCCGAAACAAAGCAACCAAAAAAACCAAAAGAAACAGATTCAAAAACAAAAAAAATAGAGAAAAAGCAAGCAGAAAAAAAGAAGCAAAAGTAGCTTTATAAAGGTTTTCTTGCAGAAGTTTGTCAGAGGCTTTTACTGTTTGTCTCACATTTTTTGGTGGGTAGTTAATGGAAAACACTGTTAAAGATTTTAAAACAGGAACAACAACAGTTGGATTAATCGCAACAGATTCTGTAATTTTGGCTGCAGACATGAGAGCAAGCTTTGGTCATATTGCATACGATGAAGAAAGTCAAAAGCTTTACAAAATTACTGACAGAATCGGGGTAACAAACGCAGGCTCTGTAGGAGACAGTTTAACACTTGTAAGATTTTTAAGAAGTCAGGCAAGACTTTATGAAATTGAAAGAGATACCAAGATTACACCAAAAGCACTTGTTACATATCTTTCAAATATTTTAAACGCAAACAGATATTATCCTTTTTCAGCCCAGTTTGTTATGGGTGGATTAAATAACGGACCAGAACTCTTTGAAATAACACCATATGGCGGAATATTA
>DAOWAC010000088.1 GCA_030634785.1 Chloroflexota bacterium
GAAAAAAAACACTTTTTTAGAAAAAACTGGATTTTTGTAATTTCGCTTATTCCGTTTGCACAAGTTTTGAGGGTTTTCAAACTTATTAAGGTTCTTGGAACAATAATTGCAAGCAGCGTTTCAAAACTGTTTCATCTTTTTACCCATTCAACCAAATTCATGAGAACCTACAGAATTTTTGCAGTTTGGTTTTCTAAAAAGCCGAAAAAATCAGTTAAAAAAGGATTAAAAAAAAGGTTTTTGAAATAACGTTTAAAAAAACCATATACCTTATTTCTTTTACGCAGGGCCCTTGGTCTAGTGGTATGATTCGGCCTTCGCAAGGCCGTGGCGCGAGTTCAATTCTCGCAGGGTCCACTTTTTACAAACGAAGTTTTGTAAAAGAAGTTTTA
Organism: Chloroflexota bacterium; assembly: GCA_030634785.1. Lineage (GTDB taxonomy): Archaea > Iainarchaeota > Iainarchaeia > Iainarchaeales > JAFCCL01. Next base: position 393 of record DAOWAC010000088.1, read on the forward strand.
CAAATGAATCGCTTTTACTATTGCTTCACCAAATCGTTTTGCTGCCTCTGGACCATTTGAAGTAATTATTTTTCCATCAACAATAATGTCTTTGCAGATATATTTTGCTCCTTTTTCATGCAGGTTTTCTGCCTGGTCACTAAAAGCAGTTGCTTTTTTTTCTTTTAGCAATCCTGCGTTTGCAAGAATGCTTGGAGCAATACATATTGCTGCAAGAATTTTTCCTTTTTCAACAGCCTGTTTTGCAATTTGCCTTGCTTTTGCGTCATCAAAATAGGCAGAGGCCCCTGGTCCTCCAACAAAAATAATTGCGTTATAGTTTTTGATATCAACGTCTTCAAGAGAAATGCTTGCTTTTACTGTTTCGCCACCTACTCCCAGAATTGTTCCGGCTTTTCTGCTTGCAATAACTGTGTTTATGCCTGCTTTTTCAAGTATTTCTTTTGGCTCAAATAGTTCTTCTTCTCTGAAATTTTTTGGGGCAATTATAAACAATGCCTTTTTTTCCTTAATTACCATGTCTAATTTTAAGACGAAACTTTTTTTAATGAGTTTCGGACAAACAAATATAATCTAGGAGGTTTCAATCATGCTTGTAGCAACATCTGAACAACTTAAAGGAAGAGAAATTGTAGAAACTTTTGGACTTGTAATAGGAAGTACTACCAGAGGTCAATTGGTTACTGAAGAAGTGATTTCAAATATTAGAAAAATTATTGGCGGAGAATCAGTTGAATACACTGACGGTCTTGCACTTGCAAGAGAAGAGGCAGTACAAAGAATGATAAAAGAAGCAGAGGAATTGAAAGCAAATGCCATTGTTGGAATGCGTTTTTCTATAACTTCTGTTACCCAAACTGTTGTTGAAATTGTAGCCTATGGAACAGCAGTTAATGTAAAAGACTAAAAATAGTTTTTGAGTTTGTTATTGCAAATTTTAGCCTTTAATTACAACCTGAATAATATTTCGTATTGAAAACTTTTTTCCGTACATTAAAATTTCTGCTCTGAAAAGTTTTGCTGTTACACAAATTATAACTGCGGTAGTAATGCATAAAATTCCAAGGCTTAATGCTATATCAAGCGGTGTCATTGTTCCTAGGAAAATTCTAATCATTGCAGTTATTGGTGCTGTTAAAGGAAAAAAGGTAATTATTTGAGAATAAAGGCTTGTTGAATTGCTTGTAATAAACATAGTGCTAAGTGCAGGAATCAATACAAAACCTGTTAGTAGTGTTCCAATTTGCTGAGCCTGACTTCTTGTTTCTGTAAGCACTCCGATTGCAGCCAACAATGACGCATATAAGAGATAACCAAGTATAAAAAACAAAAAGTATAACACTATTACTTGGGTTCCAAGAAATGATGAAAAAATTTCTGCAAATATTTCGGGAGCGATAAGAAAAATAGTTATTACTCCTACAATAACCCATGCAAAGAACTGTATTAATCCAAGCATTGAAAGCCCTACTATTTTTCCTGTTAAAAGCTGTTTAAACGAAACAGACGAAACGAGAATTTCAAGAATTTTGTTTTCTTTTTCTTTTGCAATTCCCTGCAGCATAAAGTTTGCAGAAAGAAATATTGCAAGTGAAAACACCATTGCAATTGTTGACGGAAATGCAAAAAAGTAATAGCTTTGTTCCATCATTGCAAATTGCATTGGACTAAATTCCAGTCCGGAAATTGCTAATATTGCTGTAATTGCTAAAAGAATTCCTGGTAGTACAAATGCAAAAAATTTGTATTCTTTTCTTGCAAAATTCATTTTGAATTCCTGCAATGCAACCTTTATTGTTTTATCCATTTTTCTGCCTCCGCAACCTTAATAAAAATTTGATTTAGTGAAAGCTCTTTTACATTAAATTGAGTGATTTCTGCATCTGAGTTAACAAGTTGTTCAAGAATGTGTTTTGGAGTTGCATCAACTCTTAAAGAGAGCTGTGCTGAATTGTTTGTAATATTTGACCTTTCAACTCCTTCAAGTTCAGGAAGTGTTCCTTCAAATCCAACAAAAACACAATTGCTTGCATACCTTCTTTTAATTTCATCAATTCTTCCATACAAAACTCTCTTGCCGTGATTTATCATCAAAGCATGATCGCACAATTCTTCAACTTCATTCATCATATGGGTGCTTAAGACTATTGTTCGTCCAAGTCTTTTTTCTTCAAGAATAATGTTTTTAACAAGCTCTCGGTTTGTCGGATCAAGTCCTGAAAAAGGCTCGTCAAGAATTAAAAGATTCGGATGATGAATAAGTGTTACACACAATTGTACAAGCTGTCTTTGTCCCTTGCTTAAAGCACCAATTTTTGTATCTGACTTTTCAATCAAACCAACCCGATTAAGCAAGGAAAGACCATTCATTTTTGCATCTTTTGGAGTTGAACCCTTTAATGCTGCAAGATAGTTAAGATTTTCCATTACAGTTAAGTTGTCATAAAGACCTCTTTCTTCTGGGAGATATCCAACCTTTTCTTTTGTTTTTTCTTTGAAAAATTCTCCAAAAATAGTTATTGTTCCTTTGTCTGGTTTTATAAAATCCAAAAGCATTCTTATTGTAGAACTTTTTCCTGCACCGTTTGGACCAAGCAATCCAAAAATTTCTCCTTTTTCAACTTTAAAGCTTACGCCGTCTACGGCTTCAACTTTGTCATAAAATTTTAAAATATTGTCTACAACAATGCAAGTCATTTCGCTAATTAAAAGGACTTAACTTATTTAAAAGCACTTTGGTAGCCGGTTGTTTTGATTCGTATTTTACTTATTTTGTCTTTAGTTCGTTTGCTGCTCTGATAAAATAGCCTGCTGTCCAGGCAAAAGGTCTTTCGCTTTTTAAAAATAGTCCGTTTACTGGTTTTCCTTTTTCGTCAAAAACCTCGTGAGCTATTCCATTTTGGTTTATTAGCAATGCCACATTTTTTAATGCATTTTTTGCTTCCTTTTTCCAACCTACTTTTTGTAAAGCAATTGCATTAAGACATCCTAGCCATGGCCAGCTAAAACCATTGTGATAATGATATTCAAGCAATGGCAATAATGTTGGAGGAATTCTCCAAATAGGATAATTTGGATAATTTGTTTTTAACGGAATTTTGTTAAGCTGGTGTTGTTTTATTTTGTTTAAAATCATCTGACCCTGTGCTTTGTCAGCTATTTCAAAATCTATTGCAAGCAAATTTCCGTCACTTGAAAAGAAATCGTGTCTTCTAAAGTCAATCCAGTCAATGTAATAATTTCCATCCCAAAACACTTGGTTTATTTTGCTCTTGGTTTTTTTTGCAAGTCCTTCAAATTTTCTTTCCAAAAGTTCATTCTTTTGCTTTGATGCAAGCCATGCAAATTCTTTCAACGCCTTGTAATAACAGCAGTTTGTATAAAGAACATTTCCAAACTTTAGAACAGTTTCAGCCCAGTTTGCAAAAACTCTTTCTTCAATCAGGGAATCATTGTCTCTGTCTTTGCTTAAAAGAAATTCCATTGCTTTTTTTGCTTTTGGAAACATTTTTGTGGCAAAGGCTTTGTCGTTTGTTTTTTTGACATATTCTGCAAGAGAAATAACAAACAACGCAGTTGAGTCAATTACAGAACCTGCCAAAAGCTTGTATCTTGGTTTTAAATCAAGACTTATTTGGTTTGGAATTACACCGGTTATTTTTTGTAATGATGCAAAGAGTTCAAGGTTTTGTTTAACTTGCTGTACATCGTTTAAAGCAAGTGCACCAGAGGATGCAAAAAAACTGTGCCTTGCCCAATACTGATTAAATCGTTTACTTCTTCTTCCAGCAACAATTCCTTTAGGTGTATAGCAACGCCGTAAGTCATTCAAAGAAATCTCTAACGCGCTTTTAACCCCACGATGCATTACTCCAACACCTATAAACTAATGGCTTTGAGAAATATTAAACTATGGGTTATCTTCTTGAAAGTACTTTAATAGAATTTCACCTGCTTCATCAAGGTTTTTTCCAAAAGAAACA
>DAOWAC010000034.1 GCA_030634785.1 Chloroflexota bacterium
AAAAAGGATTTTATGAAAGTGCATAAATTTGTGAAATTCCTTCAACCTAACGAGATTTTATAAAAGCCTTAGCCAATGCATCTCTTTCTTTGTAGGAGAGATTTTTCTTAAAGACTGCTTTTTGCTGAAGCCTCTTTTTTGCCTTTTGAACCTCAGCTAAGTCTTTTTGCAGGTACAAAAACCTTTCCAGCTTCTCCCTAACAGCATCTCTTACAAACTCACTCTTACTTTGATAAAATCCTGTTCTGGCAACAACCCCGTCAATGGCTTTTGAAAAAGACTGCTCTGCAACAAAACTAATAGTAGTAGACATACTAACAAAAACAGCCAAAAATAATATAATAGTATACTATTAGCCAGTAGTTCGTTTTGGAGAAATATTCATCAGCTTGATGGAGGAAGAAAAAGCCAAAACTAAGTAGCTAATTTGTTAATTCTTTGAAGTTTTCTTATTAATCCTTGGAAGTACAAAAAAGGCAAAGATTGCTGCAAGCGCAGTGCCAATCCAAAAAACAAGAGTATCAATTATTCCTGCTAAAAGCAATACAAGACTTGAAATTAGATAAGCTACCAGAAAGACAACAAACACTTTTACGAGTTTTTCAGAATTCATGTTTTAGACCTTCTCCTTTAGTGCCTTAACATCTGTCCTAACTTCTTCAGCGGTTTTCTTCAAGCCCTTTTTTGAAAAATAGCTCGCAGTATTTCTCAAATCTCTTTCAAAAAATGCTTCGGCTTCAGGGTGTGTCGTCAAAACAGCTTGTCCAACATCAATTAATACAAGCTCTTCGTTTCTGTTTAAAATATTGTATTCAGAAAAATCTGCGTGAACCAATTCTGCTTTGAACAAAAGTCTTGCAAGAAAATCGATTTCGGTTTTGTAAGTTTCTTCAATATTCTCCAATGGATTGTCTTTAAGAGAGGGAGAAGCAATTTCGTCTATTCCAATAAATTCCATTACAAGCACGTTTTCAAAAAAAGCAATTGGCATAGGACAGGAAACTCCAACTTTGTTTATTAGTAAAAGATTTGAAAATTCTTTTTTTGCCCAGGCAAAAACAATATCGCGCTTGTTTCTTTTAACTTTTCCAAAACGCCTGTCACCATGCAAATACTCGTACATTTTATTAAAATCGCTTGTATCAGTTTTATAAATTTTTACAGCTTTTGAATTTCCGGCAGAATCTTGTGCAAGAAAAACATGTGCTTCCTTTCCAGTACTAATGACATGTTCTACAATATCAAAATAGCCTCTTGAAGCAAGCTTGTGCAATGCATGAATTGTTCTCTTGTCAAAAACCTTTGCAAAAGTTTTTCTCTGTTCTTCTTCCGGAACAAATTTTCTTAAGTCAAATTCTTCCTTTTTTTCTTTAACCATATAGAAAAGAGTAAGGCTAGAGGTGTTTAAATTGTTAATTAGAGTAAAAAAAAGATTAAAAAAAAGAAAAAAAATTCCCAAAAGAAAAAAAGGAATGCAGGAGTTTTTTAGGCCCCAAAAACAAATTCTTTTAGTTCTACAAGACTTTCAAGGTTGTTTGCCTTTAACATATTGTTTGAAAGAGTGTAGAGCACGTCTCCAATGTAAAGAGCCCTTTTGACACTGCAAACATCGTCAAAATAATAACCTCTTTTGAGTTCGTCCTCTTTTGTTACATGTGTTATTCTGCCTCTTTCAACAAATCCGTTTTCAAGATTCACATTGAAAACAAAGGCTCCCTGGAAAACATACTCTCCATAGTCAGGACCCCATCTTTCAGTATTTGGATTGTCTTTTACATCTTGTGAAATTTCTGCAAGAGTTATGGGAATTACCAAAAGCTCTTTTTCCTTGTTGTACAAAAATGCCTTGTGGTCATGCAATGCATAGCTGTCAGTTCCCCGGTCTCCAATGATAATCTTGTGCAATTCAATTGGATTTTCCACATCGCTTACATCAAAGATTGCCATTTTAATTCCCTGATACCATGCAAAGTCACCATATGTTGATTCAATTGAGTCTTTGCCAATTCCAATAAGATGGTCTTCGTCTATTGGATGTAGATAATCACTGTATCCTGGAATCTTCAATTTTCCAAGAACTGTCGGATTGGTTGGAGTTGAAACATCTATAACAAACAAAGGGTCAACCTTTTTGAAGGTTACAATATATGCCTTTGGACCCATGAACCTTGCACTGTAAATGCTTTCGCCTGGTGCAAGATCTTCCAGTTCACCAATTGTTTCCATATTCTCATTAAGGATATAAAGATTGTTTGAACCATTCCATCCAAGAGTTGTTGCAATTCTGAAATTTCCTTCAAATTCGTCCATTGAAAACTGGTTTAGCACATGTCCTGAGACAACTCCCTGTCCAAGATATCCTACTTGACCGTCAACAAGTCCGAACTTGCTTATTACAGTGGTTTCTTTATCTCCAATTATTGCTCTTTCAACATCTTTCACAACAGTTCCTTCAGGAATAAATGTTTTTCTTGGAAGCCATGCTGTTGAAGCAAGATATATGTTGTTTTGTGAAGCAAAGACATTTTGAGCATCACCTGCAATGGTTTCTTTTTCTGTTTCACCAGAGTCAAGGTTTATTGAACCAAGTGTAACAAAACTTCTGACAGGCATTGGATTAATGTATCCAATTTCTGTTGCAGTTGCAACTCTTTTTTCAACACCGTTCTCTATCATCATTGGAATAATACATTCTTCACCTTCCAAACAATCCCTGTAATTAGGATAACTGTTTACAACAAAGTAAGCATTGTTTCCAATCATTCTTGAAGTAAGATAGTTTCCTTCAAAATCAAGCTCTTTTTCAAGAACCGGATTTTCTCTGTCTGAAATATCGTACAATCTTACTGCAACACTGTTGCTGCTATAATATCCAGGCAACCTCATTTCTTCCACAGAAATTCCGTCTCCTGAAATTTTTTTTGCTTTATTGTATTCAAAGTAAGCGTTGCCAAACACCAAAAGCTTGTCCCCCAAAACAAACATTTCTGTTGGACGAACTCCCTCAAGTTCTGTTTCCGAAACAATTTTGCTTCCTTCAATAGGATAAGCGTCTGTTATCACAAGTTTTCTGTCTGAAAAGTTGTAAATATACTTTCCGTCTGTTTTTACAATGTCAGCTTCGTCAACGCCTTCAACCTGAATGTTTGTGGTTGAAAAATCTGAGCTTCCGATTTCATTAGATATACTTTTTTGGACACCTGTTGTCATAGCCATAGGCACTCCAAATACCATATCTTCCATTACTCCACCGCGATAAGCATAATCTGCTTCGTCAAAAGCAGTTTTTAGTTCGTCATAGTTTTGAAAGCGTGGCACTTCCTTAAATTGTGAAATTGTCACACCATTGCTGGTTCCGCCTCCAACGTTTACTAACCCCATATAAGGATAGGCTAACAAGGATGCACCTACAACAACAAGCACAATAAAACCTAGTAAGATATTTGTATCAAGATCCATTTTTTTATCACCTAACACAAATAGGTTTACCGATATTTAAATAGTGCTTTTTTTGCTTAGGCAAATGCCTAATAGCAAATTTTTCAAAAAATAGCATAGTTATAGTTGCAATTAATTAGATTGGCAATCCTTCCAAAGCGCCTTTTTTTCTAAACCATTCAACTTGGTTTCCAAAAAATCTCCAAACAACATCGCCTTTGCTTGGCTGAAAATCCCAAATCTTTACAATAACCAAATCGTTTTCTCTAATCCAAACACGTTTCTTTAGCTTGCCTGGAATACGACAGCCTCTTTCAACCTTGTCCTGACACATTACTTTGAGTTGGTTTGCACCCATTAACTGTGTTACAACTCCAAAAATTTCAAACTCTTCCTTTTTTGGAAAACGCAATTTTCCAATTGGAGCAGTTCCTTTTTTGTCTTTTCTGTTTTTATTACTTGGCATAAATATTCTTGTCCTTGCACTATGTTTTAAATATTTTTTAAGTTTTAAACTCTTTAAAACCCAAATAACTTTTTATGGGTTTTAACACTTAATATAAATAGAATAAAACCCAGAACAGGCTTAAAAGCTTTGGGTTATTTTTTTGACCTGATGGTTTTTTGATTTCTTTTTTTGTAGTTTCTTTCATCAGTTAATATTTAATATAAAGAACAAGATAATTCTTATTGGATGGCAAGAAAAAAAAGAACATCAATAAAAGTCCAAATTGAAAAAACTCCGAATGTTACACAAAGAGAATTTGTGTGGACTAAAAAATTTGGAAAAAATTTACAATTAATAAAATCGAGTGGCGAAAAAAATAGTGCACATGTTGATTTAGCCAATCATCCAAAATCAGACTTTTTTATCCATCAACACATCCAACCTGACAAAAAAGTGTACAATTTTTCAATTTTAACTAGGGTAACAAGACAAATAAATACAGCCCATCCAAGTCTGGCAGACATCAAAGCACTGCATTTGTTAATGGAGGAAAAAAAAGCAAAAATTGCAGTAATATCTGTTATTGACGAGAGGGGAAAAGTGATGGGGCATAATTTTTTTAAGCTTGTAAAATTACCTGCTCAAAAAGTTGATTTTGGAGCACACAAAGAAAAAAAACACATTAAAAAGGCACTAAAAAAGTGGAATATTGGATTAAGACAAAGGTTTGTGCCAATGCCAGGATACAAGTTCAATGAAAAAGAATTTGTTTTTGAAAAAAAACAGGTAAAGAAATAAAAACAGTGTTCAAAAATTAAGCAAGGTCTTTCCTTAAATTTTAAATATTTGCACATGCTTTATTTTTGCAATTTCAATCACATTTTCGTCCGAAACAATTTTCTCATCCAATACAATCTGAACTGCTTTGTTTCCAACAATATTAATGCTTCCAAATTCATGAAGCTTGCTTCGTAGTTCTTTAACCGACACAGATTCTCCGTCGTAAAAACCCTTACTTACAATAAATTCTGCTTCCGGTCCTTTTAGAGTTTTACCACAAAGCTCTTTGTCGCAAACAGCCAAAATAGCATTTGAACCAGAACCGTGAACTTTGAAAAGAATTTAAACCATCTCCTTAAAGACCTTTGACACTGCTTATTGCACCACAGGCCTCACATTTTAACAGCTTAACACCTTGCTTTTCAACAACCTTTGTATCAGGTCTTTTGCACTCAGGACACAAAATAAACTGTTCAACATATCCTTCAACAAGCCTGTTTACCTGGTCTCTATTAAATTTTCCATTTAACACAAGTCTGTTGTTATCGTCAATTGCTGCAGAAGTAGCTGTTTCTTTTGCAATAAATTTGAAAATATGTTTGTTATTTCTGTTAATTGCTTTTAAAATTGTAGAAAAGTTTTTTACAATAGTTTTATGTCCCTGAATAAAAGATTCAGTCTGCGGCATAACAAAACGCTCGTGCTTTTTTGTACTCTCAGGCAGTTTCGCATACAACCTTTCAAGCATCTTTTCATATTCCATAAAATAATTCACCCCCAAGAGCATTTTTAACCCTTTGCCAAAGCAATAAAAGAAAGAATTATTAATCAAGTAATTATAATAGCTATATGGATCCATTTTTCTTCCTAAGTGACCCTGCAGCAATAGCAGAATTTTTCAGAGCAGTTGTTTATGGCACACCTTGGGGAATTGTAATACTTTTTCTTTTCACATTGTTTGCAAATGCTTCAATAGTACTTCCAATTCTTGTAGAACCAATAGTACTTGTTATTGCTGCCTTTGCACCAAACCTTCAAACAGCAATCTTTGTAGGAGCTTTAACAGGAACCGCTGCAGCAATTGGAGAAATGTCAGGATATATTCTGGGATTACTTGGAGTAAAAACTTTAAAAAAAATGAGCAAGGTAAAAACTGAAAAAATCTTCAAAGTCGGAGAAAAACTTGCCAATAAAGGAATGCCAATAATTTTTATTTTTTCATTTACACCACTTCCTTTTGACATTGTAGGACTTGCTGCAGGAATAATAAAATACGACCCAAAAAGGTTTTTTCTTGCAACCTGGCTTGGAAAACTCTTAAGGTATATTTTGGTTGCATTAGTTGGATATCTTGGAATGGAAGCATTACCATGGCTTGGAACCATGTTAGGAATATAACAAAGGTTTAAAAATATTAAAAAAAGAAATATATAAGTGATAAAAAAATATGGCAATAAGAAAACCAGTAAATGTAGTGGCAGGAAAATCACTTAAGCTAAAAAAGGGAAAATCGCCAAAAACTCTTTTGGAAAAGCTGAAAAATAGAATAAGATTTTCACATTCCCAAGTCGAAAAGAAAAAATATTTGAACAGGCTTGAAAGAGTTAAAAGAGCCCTTGTAAACCAAAAACAGCCAACATCCAAAATAAAATTGGTGGAACAAAAAAAGAAAGCCGCCTAATTTTCTAAAAACCCAAGGCAATTGAAGTAAGCCATGCCAGAATCATTAACACAGCCTGTGGTGGCAGAGCAGGCAATGCTTTGCCAACATGCTTGCTTACCCAATCCATTGTAAAAATCAATCCGATTATTGAAGCAATCAAAACCATTACTGCAGGAATAAGATAGAAAGGATAGGGAGCAGTGCTTGCCTTCATTACGCTTACAGCAAACACCAAGGGCAAGACAAGATCGCCTGTTCCAAGTTCAAACTGGTGTTCTTCTGTTGGAATTGCAAGAGTAAAAGCAAGGTTTTTTCCGGAAATTCCTTTTGCAAGCTTTACCACGTGCTTTGTTTTAAACACTGCAATAAAATCGTAAACAGATAAGAGAATTAAGAAAATAAGAACAGGAATTATTCCAAGGGAAACTCCAATAAGTGCCCCAACACCTGCAACAGAAATAACCGCTGCAACATTTCTTACAAACACACTTTTTGGAAGCAGTAATCTTAATACAATTAATTCAACTGCAAACACAAAAGCAATCGCTTCAGGAATAAAAGTTGCAAAAACAATAATTGAAGCAGTAAAAACAACAAATATTTCAAAAATTCTAAACAAGCCTGGTCCCTTAAAGAATGTCATAAAAACCAAGAGCAATACAGTAAAAAACAAAATCCCTCCAATAAGAAAAAGTGCATTTATAGGATCGTCAGGATTTTCGGAAAAAATAACCGGCTGCTCCATTTCACCAGAAGCAATTTCCGAAATTAAATTAGCTCCAACAGCAAGTCCAATGACCTGCGCAAGCACAAAAATCAAAACAAGTTTTGGCAAAACCTTTTGCATAAAGAAAGAGTAGGTGATTAACACTTAAATAAGTATTGGGTTTTGAAAAGAATTAACTCTTTCTTGTAGGCTTCAAAAAGTTGTGTCTTGGTCTGTAAAGTTCGCCATTCTTTTCAAGCTTTTGAATCAGGTCACGAGCTCTTTCCGTTTCAATCCCTTCTGCAGAAGCCTCATTTAAAACGTCCTGCAATGGCACGTTATCCATTTCAGCTGCCTTTTCTCTTAAAATTGAAAGAATCTTTCTCATATTAGTTACCTGAGTATGAGTCTGCCCTGTCATAATGATATCATAATCTATTTTTCCTGTTTCAGGGTCGGTTACAACATCGCTCAAACTTGCTTTGACTAATCTTATTGCTCTTTCAGCATCAGACTTTTCAGCAGTGTCAGATAATCTTATTCTTGCACTTGCCTCTGCAAGCCTTACAAGCCCTTCAAGCTGTCTGTGAGTAGCAGCATAGCTTCCCTCTTTTCTGCCAATGTCCCTTAATCCAATATAAAAATCTCCAATTGCCTGAATTGCTTCCTTGGTCATTACAGGAAATATGTTTTGTCTAGTGTAAGAAATATATTTTCCTAAAAGCTCTGGGTCAACAGGAGGAGTTGAATCAGCATCAATGTCATCCTGATCTCCACTTTTCAAAATCTTTCCTTTTTTCTTATATTGTGAAATTAATTCACCGCTTTTATGAGTTTTCAAAATATGCGCAGTGATTGCTTCATCTTTTGTTCTGTCCAATACATCTTTTATCATAAAAAAAAGATCAAATCTTGAAATAAGAGAAGCAGGCAGATTAATTTGTTCAATAAAAGGAGTATATTGTTCAAACCTTGACATTTTTGGATTTGCAGCAGCCAAAATACTTGTGTCAGACTTAAACCTTGTTACAATTCCTGCTTTTGCAACAGAAATCATTCCCTGTTCCATTGCTTCATGCATTGCACTCCTGTCTTCTGCATCCATTTTGTCCAATTCATCAACCATGCAGATTCCGCCACTGCTTAAAACAAGAGCTCCTGCTTTTAGAGTCCAGCCTCCTTCACCAAAATCGTCCTTTACTGCACTTGCAGTAAGCCCAACTCCGCTTGTTGTCTTTCCCGCAGTATAAATACTTCTTGGAGCAATGTTGTGAGAAGATTGAAGAATTTGAGACTTTCCTGTTCCAGGATCTCCAACCAGCAAAACATGAACATTTCCTCTTATGGTTTGGTTTCCTGGCAAATGTTTTTTGACTCCGCCAAAAAGCTGCAAAATTATGGATTCCTTGACCCTCTCATGCCCGTAAATTGCAGGAGCAATGCTTTTTGTAAGATTTTCATAAATTTCAGGGTCTGCTGCCAAAGCCTTTATTTTTTGTTCTTCTTCAGGAGTTACTTCAACCGATTCAAATTCTCGCTGGGTTTCCTCCAAATGCAATGCTTCCAAATACCTGCCATAAATTGTTTTCTTTTTATCAGGCAAAGCAAGCCTTAAGACACCAACAAATCTTGTTTTGTCACCAGCACTAATTCTGTTAACCAAATCATCAGTAATATAAATATTAAGAGTTGAAGCCTGTTCGTTTCCCTTAAGCTTTTCCAAAGGCTCTTGAATTTCAATTCTTTGACTGTCAATAAATTCTGATTGCTCTGGTACTAGCTCAAAGTCACGATGTCTACATTCACAAAAAGAAGGCATTTGAAGCAATTCGTTATCCTGTTCTTTTCTATAAGTATTTCCACAATGTTTGCATTTCCACACAGCAAGCTGTAACTTTGGCATAACAGTCGTAATCTGCCTTACAATTCCTTCAACTGCAATAAGTTTTCCCAATTGTTTGGCACTAATATTACGAACAAGTGGCTCATGTTCTTTTGGTAAATTAAAAAAACGCACATGCGGTGAAAATTTTTCAATTTCAAGAAC
>DAOWAC010000050.1 GCA_030634785.1 Chloroflexota bacterium
ATTTCAATAACTCGGTTCAAACAACAATAAGAGCAGAGGAAAAAACACAGAAAAGAAACTGGTTCATGCGATTTTTATTCGGAGGAGACGAAGAAGCAGCCGAAGAAATTGAACAAGAAGTAAACACAAACAGGAAAAGAATACAATCTTTGAAACAGTTAAAAGAAGATTGTGAAGAACCTGTAAAAACAATGTTACAGGAACAAATACAAAACATAGAACAAGAACAAAACAGACTACAGCAACTAGCACAGGAAGAAAAACAAAACAAAGGATTAGTAGGCTGGATTTGGAAATAAAGAATTTGTATTTACAGTAAGTAAAGAAATTACCCTTAGACCAGCAAAAGCAACCAGTATAAAAATATTAAAACCAATAAGAATTATTGGCAATGATGAGGTAAACTATTCAAGGATAATAAACTATGAATCTAAATTTCCTTATTTTACTTTTATGGCAAAGCTTTTGCCAAGCACTGGCGTGAGGCAAAAGAAGCTGATTTCCGCATCTTTTTTTAGCACTATTTTTTCTATGGAACGGTTGGGTATTTGACCGTTTACTTTGAACAAAAAGTATCCCTTTTTGCCGTCAATGCTTTCAATCAAATAGCCATTGGGGGATTTCTTTATTTCAATTCCTGAGATTTTGCTGAAAGCCTCAAACAAGGAGTCCCCTGCAGTGATTTCTATTGAGTAATCCTTTTCCAAAGCAAAGAAGACCTTCCTAATATCTTCAATATATACATCACAAATTTTTAGGAGGTGCGTGTTTCCAACCTTCCTTCGCTCAATAAGGTTGTGCTCTTCCAATAGCTTCACGTGCTTGAAAACAACTGGCGCAGATATCCCAAGCTCTTTTGCAAGCCCATTTATGTGCATTTCCTTTTCAAAAAGAAGCTCAAGAATACGTCTCCTGTTTTTGTTCCCAAGAACCTTGAATATATCCAAACCAACACCATTAGTCAAAGACTAATAATCATTATTAATAAAAATCTTTTTAAAAGGGCTTGCCAGCGCAAATTTCTTAATCTTTATAAAAACAGTTTTGGAGGTGGGTGAATTGAAGAAATTTGTTGTGTTAATAGCGCTTCTTTTTCTGTCAGTTGGGGCAATGGCTTATCCAATGAATGCAACCGACACAGAAATAGCAAGTGCTTTAAGCTACCTAAGAGGGCAGCAGGGTGCAGACGGCTGCATTGGAAGTTTTGCGACATCTGCTTGGGTCATAAGTGCGGCTGTTGCTGCCGGAGAAAACCCAGCATCTGCAGAGTGGTCGAACGAAGGAAATTCTCTTGTTGGCTGTATAACAAAAGATTCAACCTGGTTCAACGACCCAACTAGGACAGCAACAGACTTTGAAAGGCAAATCATTGCAATAGTTGCAGCAGGACAAGACCCAACAAATTTCGGCGAGCTTGACTATGTCGCAAAACTTAAGACATTCTATGACGGAACACAGATTGGAAACTCAGCATACCTGAATGATGACATGTGGGGCATAATTGCCTTAATATCTGCAGGCGAACAGGCTTCATCAACTGAAGTGCAGGGAATGATTTCATTCCTTGAAGCAAACCAGGGAGCAGACAACGGTTGGAGTTGGGGAGTAGGCTATGCAAGCGATGCAGATTCAACAGCCACAGCAATAATGGCATTAATTGCCGCCGGAAAGCCAAACAGCCAGCAAAACATTCAGGATGCAGTGAATTATCTCAAAACACAGCAGGATATTACAACAGCAGGCTTTCTTTCATGGGGAAGCGCAAACCCTGACTCAACAGCATATGCCATGGACGGCATTGTTGTTTTAGGACAAAACCCAACAAGCGTTGAATGGCAGGAAAACAGCACAAACCCAAGGGAATATCTTTTGACATGGCAACAGGCAGACGGCGGATTCAGCAACCCGTATGCAGATCCACCGTTAACATCAGGTCCATGGACAACGGCAAACGCAATAAATGCATTGCTCGGAAAGCCTTATCCGGTTGAAGTGATAAGTGATGCGCTGGAAATGCAAATAAGAATAGAGGCACTGGACTTAACACTATTGGATGAAGAAGTGGAGTTGCCTGAATCAATTGAATTCACTGCAAACAGCGGAACAAGCTATACATTGACCGAGCCAAGCCTTCTAATGGGTCTGCTTCAGGCAGCAGAGGACAACGGCTTTGAAGTAGTGGTAAAAGACGACTGGTATCCTGACATGGGTTTCTATGTATATAGTGTTGCTGGCTATAACCCAGCCGGGTTTGACGGCTGGAATTTTAGAGTAGACTATCACACAACAGGAATGCATTCAATAGACAGCTTTATATGGCAAGAAAGCTCTCCACCAACAGCACCGCATAATGAATCAGTGTGGTTTTTTGGAGGATGGGACTACAACGCACTGCGAATTACTACAGGCTCCACAGAAGTCGAAGCAGGCGAGGATGTGGAAGTTACAGTTGAGTACTACTATGAACAGGACGACGTATGGTATCCTGTTGAAGGCGCAACAGTAAAAGGAGCAAGCTCCGAACAAACCACAGACTCAGAGGGAAACGCAACAATAAGCTTTGTCTTTGGAGGAACAAAACAAGTGTATACAGAAAAAGCCGATTCAAAATATTACAGAAGCAACAGACTGGAATTCAGTGTCGAAGGCGGACAGCAAACAAGCTCAAGTGTTGACATGACAGGAAACATAGTAGCAGCAGTGTCGTTTTCGGTTGTGCCAAGCTCGATAAACTTTGGCTCTTTCGGCCCGGGATACGTTGTACAGGGAAACAATCTGACACTGAAAAACACTGGTTCGTGGAATCTGGAAGTGGATGCAGAGGTAACAGACAATGAGGGAACACTGTACACAAGCGGCTTACTTCTGGATGATGGAGCATGGGGAAGTTTCCTTTCCCAGATTGCAGCCGACACAACAGACTTTGTAAGAAGTGTTGCTGTAACAACAGGACTTGCTGTGCCAACAGACTATAGTGGAACAGGAACAGAAACAGGCACGCTGACATTCTGGGCAACGGCAACAGGAATACCATCCTAAAAAAGGAGAAGAATGAGCAATGAACAAAATCCATTCCCTCCTTTTTCTTTTTCTTATTTTCACAACCAACGGCGTTCTTGCAGTCGGCTTGGGAGTTAACCCGGCTTACTTAAGCTTTGATATTTATTCAGTTGAAGACTTTGAAAAAGAGATTTATGTAATAAACAATGAAAGCGACAGGTTCGATTTTAGGCTGTATTCTGATTCCGATGCAATAAAAACTTTCCCTGAACAACTTTTGCTTGACGGAGGGGAAAACCAACGGATTATGGTCAGACTTGACCCAAAAAAATTCAATTCAAATTTTGAGGCAACACTTTTCATTGTTTCAAGTGACCCAGAAAAGCCCGATGTCAGAATAGGCATAAAAATGCCAATAAACGTAAAGATTTCAAACAATGAAGCCTTGGAAAAGGCTATTGAAAAAAGCTTGCGGAAAAATAAGGGCAAAACTGAAAAAGAAGAGACTGGCAGCTTGGTGACAACAGGACTGTTTGGGCTTGCAAGCCAGGACCCAGAAATCATCTTGATTGGAATAATGACCATGACTGCAATAGCATTTTTGATTTTTGCGCGAAAGAGAAAGAATTAAAAAATAGAAAAAAGTATAGGATAGTGAGATGGTATGAAAAAGTTCTTGAAATATTTGGCAAGTTTGTTTTTCTGCAATATCTACAGGCTACTTAAGATTTTTCCAAACAACGACCCAATAATGGGCTGTGCGCTTCCATTTGCAAGAAGAGACAAATGGTGGCAGGCAGTGTTATTCCCAGTGATTACTATGATAAGCTTTGATTTCATTACAATGAAAATTGGCGTGTGGACTTTTGGAACAGCAGCAGCATACGGATTTATTGGATTACTGTTTTACGCTTACTTCAAGAGAAAGAAGAAAGTAGGGCTTAAAACTTATGCAAAAAGCAGTTTTGCAGGAATTTTAATTTTCGACTTTTTAACCGGACCCATAATGAGCAGCTATGTGTTTGCAATCCCTTTTAGTGTTGCTTTTTTGGGACAGATTCCCTTCACAGCAATGCACCTTGTAAGTGGCGTTACGCTGACAATGATAATTGCGCCTGTGCTTGATCCAGCAGTAAGGCCAGAGGTTCACAGCGCAGTTGCAAAGTGTGCACGACCAATCAAAGCATTGCTCCCAAAATTTGCTGTAAGGGTTTAACATGAGGAGCAAATACGATGCCTTTTTGCTTTTTGGCTTTGCCCTAATTTTGCTTTTGTCAGGTTGCACCCAGACATTGCAAGAGCAAACCATAATAGAAAATCCGCTCCAAGAACAAGAGTGGGAAGAAACAGTTACTTTTACACTGAGATTGTTTGACAAAGAAGAACAATTAATTTTTGATAAATCCTACGAGATTGAACCTGGCACAAACGCGTTTGAAGCAATGCTGGAAATAGTTGAAGTTGACTACGATGACTATGGCAGCCTAGGCGCTTTCGTGAAAGGCATTAACAGAATTGAGCCAGAGCAGGGATATTACCTTGCATTATACGTTGACAGCGTTTACGCAAACAAAGGAATCTCAAGCCATTCAATTGAAAAAGACACTTTAATTGAATGGAAAATTGAAAAAAATGAAAGCTTTGGAAACAATTAAATTCATCATTAATCCATATAGTTAGTGTGATAAAAAATGAAGAACATTGTTTTTGTTGAAGTTGAAGACTGGGAAAGAGGTGCAATTGACAGAATCCTGCTCAAAAAGTTTAAAGCAAAAATATTCAGCCAAGCACTGGACGAGTTGAACAACAAAGAACTTGCAGATATAGAAATTCTTTCAACTTTTATCTACTCAAAAGTTGGAAAAGAAGAGCTTGAAAAAATGCCCAAGCTGGAAGCAATTGCAACAAGGTCAACCGGAACCGACCACATTGATTTCAAAGAATGTAAGAAAAGGGGAATAAAAGTTTACAATGTCCCAACTTATGGCGAGAACACTGTCGCAGAGCACACTTTTGGCTTGATTCTGTCTTTAAGCAGAAAAATTTACCAAGCAATACAACGGGGCAAAAGAGCAGATTTCTCAATAAACGGACTCCAAGGATTTGACCTTAAAGGAAAAACAATTGGCATCATTGGAATGGGGTATATTGGCAAGCATGTTGCAAGAATCGCCAAAGGCTTTGAAATGAACATAATTGCATTTGACATAAAAGAAAACAAACAGCTGGCAAAAGAACTCGGATTCAAACATGTTTCGTTTGAATTCCTACTTGAGAACTCGGATGTAATTTCACTGCATGCTCCATACAACAAAAAAACCCATCACATGATTAACAGCAAAAACATTGACAAGATAAAAAAAGGTGCAATTCTTGTCAACACAGCAAGAGGCGGCCTGGTAGAAACAAATGCCCTGCTAAAAGCACTTGAAAAAGGCATTATAAGCGCTGCAGGACTGGATGTTTTGGAAGAAGAGGCATTCATAAAGGAAGAAAGCCAGCTTCTCTCAAGCAAGCTTCCAAAGAAACAAAACCTGAAAGTGGTTTTACAAAATCATGTGCTGATGGGAAAGGACAACGTCCTAATAACACCACACAATGCCTTTAACTCAAAAGAGGCAATTGAGAGAATAATCCAAACAACAGTGAAAAACATCAAAACACATGTAGAAAAAGATAAATAGGTTGTTAGCCTAGTAAATAATTTACTCGTCCATTAGACAATATTAAGACATATAACTTCTATATATCTCTGTAGGCAATGATGAGGTTTAACACCTTCTGACCGCAAGGTATGATGACAAAATCTAACCTGAGCCAATTTTTAGTGTTGTATTGTTTGGAGAACAATTAAAGACCGATTTTTTTTCCCAGCGGAGTGTAAGCTGCAACAGCCCAGACTATAACTATTGGAACAAGCATTGCGATTCCAAGCATTGTTCCGTTTGAAATAAGCCCGTCGGTTGTAAATTCGATGAATTCCCCGCCTTCGGCTAAAAAGCCGAGCACGTGGTCAACCAGTACCATTGTGAACGTGCCCCACAACATCAGAACCAAGAGATTCAGCTTGTATTTTTTATTCTTTACCAACAAGAGCGCTGCAGTGGCAACAACAGCTGCAATGAATGTTGTAATAAACCACATTTTTATGCACCTGCTACGGCAGGCCTTACAGCCACTGTTTTTTCATACGCTACAACAAGCACAGCCCAGACAAGGACAAGGGCAATTGCCATAGGAATTCCCACAGAGACAATCTCTGCAAACATTGCAGCGGTATCTGCAGGGTTTGCCATTGCTGTTAAAAAAGGCGGCCATGGAACAATTTCACCATGGGCAATGTGTTCTACGGTGAGGGCAAGTGCGCCTCCAAAAATCATTACAATAAGCCAGTTAATATGCCATTGCCTTGGAAACCTTTTCCTCAAAGCAAAGAGGACAATTCCAAAAATCGTTACTGCAGAAAAACACGCCATTCAACCAC
This sequence comes from Chloroflexota bacterium, assembly GCA_030634785.1. Taxonomy (GTDB): domain Archaea; phylum Iainarchaeota; class Iainarchaeia; order Iainarchaeales; genus JAFCCL01. The sequence goes on from DAOWAC010000050.1 coordinate 6,485, forward strand.
CATCCGTTCATATTCTTTTTTTGCTTGAAGAGATAAAGAAACGACGATAATAAAAATGTTAATTTAGTAATACTTTTTAGGCGTGTTTTTGATAATTTTGAAGAGAGAAGTAAAATGGACGGAAGCGTGAAAAGAATCAGCGTTTCAATTTTGGAAGAGTTGCTGAAAGAATTTGATGGCTTAACATCAAAAAAGACTTATATCAGCAGGTCAAAGGCAATCGCTGACGTAATAAGAAGATATATAGCTGACTACAGCTAGAGCGACGAGGAAAAAAGGGAATTGGAACAATTTTGATTTTATACGACCACATGGTCAGAGGAGCTACAGAAAAAATAGTTAAAACCCAGCACGCTTTCCACGTCTCAATAAGCTCCCATACCCACTTGCATTTGGATGGAAAGAATTGCCTAAGCCAGAAAGATTCCTAGGCCCTTCTTCGTTGATTGGAACCATTTGCAAGGCAAAATGAGCAAATGATAATGGGCTCATTTACACAAAGAGAAATACGAGAAATACTCGATGCCGTTGATTTAATCCAAAGGCAAGCATTTAGAAAAATCCCAGCAGATGAGTTAACCGCAATAATTAGGACAACACCAATTACAAAATTTCGCAGAAGGCTGGAAGGAGTCCTAAGGCACACCTAAAACCATTGATTTTAAGCATTATCTCCTATATAGGTCTATAGGCAATGATGAGGTAAAATGAATGAAGAATTGATTGCGCCATGCGGAATGAACTGCGGAATATGCATGGCTTTTCTTGGTGGACAAAAAACACGATGTCCCAGCTGCAGGATAAAGAAAAAAAACTGCGTCTTTTTGAAAAAAAACTGCGAAAA
>DAOWAC010000154.1 GCA_030634785.1 Chloroflexota bacterium
AATTATAAATTTGTTTCCTTTAAGCTTTCCAAGCTCTAACCTTTCCTTTTCCCAGCTTGGATTGCTTAGTTGAATTCCCATGCTTCCAAATGCTTCAAGTCTTTCAACATTTGGCTGAAAGATGCTGATTCTCTGACAGGTAACTGCTCGTTTATCTTTCATTCCTGCATAGCCAACTCTTCTATTGCTGCATTGTAAATATCTTGCAAGTTGTCTTATTACAAAATTCATATCCTTGTTTATTTTTTCCAAATCAAGGCATAATTGTTCCATTCCTTCAATTCGCTTTGGAACTTTAATTCTTTCCTCTAAATGTGTTCCTCCTTCAACAAAACGTTCTGCTTTGCAAACTCGTCCGTCTTCTCTTACTTCTTCTACGACAAAATCAGTATAGCGCCTTTTTATCTGGCCTTTTGTTCCTTTACTTTTTGTAGAATAAATTTTTTCCATTTAAAACCAGCTACTTATATCTTAGAATTGCACCAATTCCACCAAAGCCTCTGTAAAACTGTTCTCCTTCAGGTGTTTCAGTGCTTATAATCTTTGTTTTGGCTCCTGTGCTTTGAGCCTTTTCCATAATCCAGTCAATGTAATCAATTTGTTCAACAAGCTCTGCTTTTGTGCTGTCACATTTTTCGCATTTGAATTTTTTAGCTTCTTTATCTGTTTCATCTTGTACAACAATTTCGTGTTCTGTTCCACAACTGTCGCATTTGAATTTGTAAACCCACCATTCTACTTCTTCACTTAGCAAAACTGTGTCAACCTGTCCTATTAGCAATGCTTTTTCAACTTCTTTTCTTCCATAGGTTCCCAAACCTGTTTTTACAACTGCTTCAAAAAATTCTTCAAGATTTTTCCTTTCCTTTGTTATTTCTGCTCCTTTCAAAAGTTCGCCGCTCTTCTGAACAGTTTCTCTAATTCCTGATTCATCCGTATAACTTGTGTCAATGCTTCCAATGATAAGATTTCTAATTCTGTTGTCCATAAGTTCCTGGTTTAAAAAATAATTTTTTGTAATTCCTGGTCCTGCAATAATTAAACCCTTGAGCTTTTCGCCGTATGGTACAAAGATTCCGTTCATTTTTTCGCTTATTTTTTTGTAAAAGCTTTGTGCTGCCTCTTCTCTCAGTCTTTCAAAACGATGTGCACTCTGCCCTCCAGCCCTCGTCTTTCCTGCAACAGTGCTTGTAAAATGTCCTACAATTTCATATTTTTTTCCTATTAAGCTTGCAATCGTTGCCTCGTTTTTGTCAATTGTTAAAATTCCAAAAATTTCTGATGGTTGTGCCATTTCCTGCAATGGTCCCAAATGGAATTCTGAATCACACCAGTAAAGTTTTGTTTTAAGCATTTTCACCGGCTTTAATGTAACAAGTTGTATGTCTGATTTTCCTTCCTGCTGGCTTACGTTTCCGCAGAAAACAACAAGTCCATGTGCTGGTAGTTTGAAATTTATTGATTTGAGAAAATTCTGCAATTTTCTTAATGCTCCCTGTACGTTTTTTCTTGTGGTTGGGCTTTTGATATTGCTGCTTTGTGACATTTCTTCTGTTAATTGTCCTGTTACCAGACTCCTGTCTACATCAGGCGGTAGATAAAGCGAAATAAGCTCTGTTCCTTTTCCTTTAAAGGAAGCCATTTTTCGCAGTTTCTTTTTGAAAATTGTCATATCGGCTTCTGAAATTTCTTCAATTCCGTTGTTTACCATAGTTATCACTCAAAACGTTAAAGGACAATATTTAATAAGTCTTAAGAATATTTAATAAAACAAAGCATTTGATACAAAAGGCGGATTTTTTTATGTTTGAAGATATGTTTGGGATGTTCAATAAGGACAAAGAAGAAGATGAAGAAACTGGAATAATCAGGCCAGAGCGTGAAACTTATTCATCTCCGCCTGTGCATTCTACTGTTTCTAATGTTACTGTAATAAGTGTTGGCGGAAGTATTTTAATGGATGAAAAGCCAAAAGCAGAGGCTGTTTTGGCAATTTCAAATTGTTTAAATGAACTCATAAGACAGGGTAACCAACTTGTTCTTGTTGTCGGCGGAGGCAAGGTTGCAAGAGATTATGTTAATACTGCAAAAGAGCTTGGAGCCAATAATTTTGAACTTGATAACTTGGGAATCAGAATCACAAGAGCAAACGCATCTCTTTTAATTTCCTCA
>DAOWAC010000081.1 GCA_030634785.1 Chloroflexota bacterium
GCAACTGTTTCTGTTCCAATATCAAGAATAGAATTTTCTTTTGGAAGTTCTGAAATTGAAATTTCTTCTCTTTCATCAGAATCGTTCATTATTGCAACATCAAGCGGTAGAATAATTTGTTCGCCGTAATTTTCCAAAACCTGTTTTGCTGGTTCAACTAATTCATTAAGACCTTGTTCTTCAAAAAACTTGTCTTTTTCTCCAAGCACTGTACCTTTTACTTTCAAAAACAATTCTCCAAGCAATCCACCTGCACAAATTTTGTCAGCTTTTTGTTTTCCAAAAAGCTCGTTTATCAAATAAAGACTGTCTTTGATTTTTGAACCGCCTAAAACAAAAACACATGGTTTTTCCCCTGAATCAAAGTGCTTTAATGCTTCAAGTTCTGCTTCAAGTACAGGACCAATAAAAGATGGAAGCAATGGAGTAAATCCTATAACACTTGGCTGGCTTCTGTGACAAACACTTAGGGCATCCTGTACAAAAATCTGACAAACTGAGGCAATTTTTTGAATCCATTCAATTTTGGAAGCGTTTTCTGCGGAAATGTTTTGTTCTTCGTTTTCGTGAAATCTTACATTTTCCATTAGAACAATGTCGCCTGCCTGCATTTCTTTTATGGTTGTTACATAATCAGAATCCCATGGTAAAACCTTTATTTCTTTTCCAGTACGCTCTGAAAGTTCTTCAGCATGAGGCTTTAGTGAAACGCAGTCTTCGTCTCCTTTTCTTCCCTGATGGGCTAGTACAACAAGCTTTGTGTTTTTTTCAGACAATTCCTTTAATGATTTGGCATATTTTCTAAGCCTTGCATTTTCAAACAATTCACCATCTTCAACATTGCTGTTTAAGTCAACCCTTATGACAATTGTTTTGCCTGAAATTTTTTTATCCTTTAAAAATTTGTAATTTTCCATTTTTTAACGCCTCCAGATAGGAATTTCTTCAAATGCCCCAAAAAGAAAGGGATTATGAGAATAAAAAGCTATTTGCTTCTCATAAACCTTTTTTTGTAATGAAAAGCACGAAGTCTGCAAGCAATGAGCTATAACCCCATTCATTGTCATACCATCCAAGCACTTTTACAACATTGCCATTTACCTTGGTTAACTGGCTGTCAAAAACACAACCATGAGGGTTTGCAATAATGTCAGTGCTTACAAGGTCTTGCTCGCTATACTCAAGGTTTCTTGACAAAGAACCCGAAGCTGCTTTTTTGAACAGAGCATTTACTTCTTCAGCTGTTGTCTCATTTTTTACAGTACAAGTAAAATCTGTAATGCTACCTGTTGGAACTGGTACTCTGACAGCCATTCCGTCAAGTTTTCCTTCCAGATTTTTAAAAATTGTTGTGATTGCCTTTGTTGCACCTGTACTTGTTGGGATCATGTTTATTGCTGCGGCTCTTGCTCTTCTTGGATCAGAATGTGGTCCGTCAACCAGATTCTGGTCAGAGGTATAAGCGTGAATTGTTGTAATAAATCCTTTTTCGATTCCAATATTTTCGTGAAGTACTTTTACCAGTGGAGTAAGACAGTTTGTAGTGCAGGAAGCCATACTTACTACATCTTCCTTTGAAGAATCATAATTGCCAGTATTAACATTCAGAATATACTGGTTGCATCCTTCGCCTTTTGGAGGAGCACTTAGTATAACCTTTTTAGCCCCTGCTTTAAGGTGAAGAGAAGCCTGTTCAACAGTTCTAAAAATTCCAGTGCTCTCCAAAACAATGTCTACACCCAGTTCTTTCCACGGAAGCTTACTTGGGTCTCTTTCAGCCAAAGCAGCTATTTTTTTTTCATTAACCAAAATAAAGTCTTTGCCTGCTTCAACTTTCTTACTGTAAGGACCGTAAACAGAATCGTATTGAAGAAGTCTTGCCAGTGTTTCATTGTTACTTAAGTCGTTTACTGCAACAACATCAATTCCTTTGGTATCAAGCATTGCTTTGAATGCCTGTCTTCCAATTCTTCCAAAACCATTAATTGCAACTTTTACCATTTTAAAAAACCTCCAAGGTCAAAACCAATACATTTACTCTCTTATTATTTTTAACAATTCCCTTTCCTTTTCGTCCCTTAATTCAGGCGAATTTGCCTCCAAATTAAGCCTTAGTTTATTTTCTGTTCCAGAAGGTCTTACATTAAACCACCAGTTTCCAAAATCTGCAGTAAAGCCATCAAGCTCGCTTGTGCTCTTTGCCTTTGCTGCATACATTGCCTTTATTTTCGCAATTTTTCCTTGCTTGTCTTTGATATCACTATTTATTTCATTAATACTAAAATATTTTCGGTAAGGTGCAATAAGCTCACTAAGGCTTTGTTCAGATTGTGAAATTATTTCAAGAACAATAACAAGAGTAATAATGGCAGAATCGGCAAAATAGTTGTCCCTGAAATAAAAATGCCCTGACAGTTCTCCACCAAAAAGGGCTTTTTCTTTTCGCATTCTCACTTTTATGAAAGTGTGACCGACCTTTTCAAGAATTGGAACTCCGCCATTTGCCTCAATTGTTTCCTTTACAATCTTTGACATTACAGGAGTGTACAAAATTTTTTCACCAGGGTGCTTTTTCAAAAAGGAAGAGGCAATAAGGCATGTTAGGTCGGAACCGTTTACAGTGCTGCCTTTTTCATCAACCATAAGCATTCTGTCACCGTCACCGTCAAAAATTGCACCCAAATCTGCTTTTTCTTTCAAGATTCTGCTTTTAAGATCCTGCAAGGCGTTTCTATCCAAAGGATTTGGTTCATGGTTTGGAAAGTTTCCATTCAAATCAAAAAACATTTTTGAAATCTTCACAGGAAGCCTTTTCTCCACATCATTAACTGCAATTGAAGCCATTCCATTGCTTGCGTCAATTACAATGTGCAATGGCTTGATTTTTGAAACGTTAACAAAGGAAAGAACTTTGTCAGCATAAGCGTGCAAAATATTTTTTTCAACAATCTTTCCTTTTTTAGCAGGCGTTTCAAACTCATTTTTTTCAGCAAGTGCTTTAATTTTGTCTAAACCTGTTTCACTGCTTATTCCGGCAGCTGCCTTTCCAACAAACTTGAATCCATTCCATTCTTTGGGATTGTGTGAAGCAGTAATCATGCAGCCACCGTCAAGATTTAAATCTCCTACTGCAAAATAAATCATATCACTAGTAATCTGACCCAAATCAATAACTTCACAGCCCTGATCAACAGCCCCTTTGCTAAAACCTTTAAATAATTCTTCATTACCATGCCTGCAGTCACGACCAACAGCAATCTTTTTGCTTTTGAGAAAAGAAACAAAGGCTCTTCCAACCTTGTAGGCAAAATCTTCATTTATCTGCTGTGGAAAAAGTCCTCGAATATCATAATTTTTGAAAACTTCATCAAAAGCATAAGTCATACTGGATTCACTCCGTTTCTTCCCTGAAAAATTCAGCAGAATGTTCCGGAGAAACAGTGTTTATTATGCAGCCAGTGCAGTTTTCAAAACCACCCCAGGTAATTAAACGAGGAATAATTTTTACGTGAATGTGATGTTTTTTTCCAGGCGGTGCTTCATGAAAGTAAACATTAAACGGAGCCTGTAATTCTGAAAGTTTGGAAAGCACTTTTTTCAAAAGCTCTGCAAGCTGCAAAATCTCTGCTTCTTTTAAATCAGAGAAGTGTTCAATGTGCTTTTTTGAAAAAATTCCTGCTTCAAACTCAAAAATTGAAGCATAAGGAGTAAATGCAAGAAAGGAATCATTTTCTGCAATTCTTCTAGGACCCTTTCTTTCAAGATCAACAACCTTACAATAAGGACATTTTCTGTGCTTTGTCTTATATTTTGTAATTGCCTTTATTTCCCTTTCGACATTTGCAGGAAGTTTGTTGTAAGCAATTATTTGAGTATGCTCGTGTGCCAAAGACGTTCCTGCTTCAAGACCATGGTTTTTAAACATTGCAACAAACTTTATTCCTTTAATCTTGTATAATGCATCCCGTCTTTTGAACAAAAGACCCAAATATTTTGCAATCCTTTCAACAGTCAATTCAGTAAATTGCTGCTTGTGCCTTGGAGTTTCCACAATGACCTCATGTTTTCCAAAAGCATCTCCTTTTGTAAAAAATTCGCCCTCTGTCTTTACATCTGGCTTTCCCTCAGTGGTAACGGCAGGAAACTTGTTTTCAAAACATCTTAAAACCCATTCACCATTTTCTTCAACGCGCGCAATCTCAGGAGGAGTCATTTTTTCGTTTCCCTGACAAAAAGGACAAGTTCCTGAATCATTAATCTTTGGATGCTGTTTGATGAAATCACGCGGCCTTTTGGCTCGCTCGGTGTTGACAATTACCCACCTGTCAAAAATATAGTCCTTTCTAAGCTCGTGCATTATTGGCTCACTAAGGCAATATAATGCAGCAAGGGAATTTAAAGGTTGCCCAAAGTAAAAAAGAATAAAAACTAAGAAAATGCCAAATCAAATTTGTATTATTTGTAGCAAGGGCAGATTCTTGTAATACCTGTAGGAGCAACAGCATCACAAGAATACTCGCGGCTAATTGCGCCCGCAATACAATTTGTACCGTCAAAGGCAGGAAGGTAGTCCAGAGAACTACCTTCCTGCCTTTGACGGTACAAATTGTATTGCGGGCGCAATACAATTTGTACCGTCAAAGGCAGGAAGGTAGTCCAGAGAACTAGGCGACTCACAATATTTATCTTCACCCCAGTTATACTTGCAGTATAAACAATTATCTCCAAAGAACTCGTCAGTACTTGGCACACATCCACCAGCATTACGAGATGCGCAAACCTGATTGCATGAGTCGCTAGGATAGTAAGAATACCAACATTGGTTGTTCGCATAAAAGCCACCGCAGTTTACACAGTCGCCATAGTAACAGCGA
>DAOWAC010000015.1 GCA_030634785.1 Chloroflexota bacterium
ATTTTGCTGCAAGAATGATGTCAAGGCTTATACAATTTTTCTTAAAACAAGAGGGAAAAAGCCTTACTATTTTAACTGCAACAAGCGGTGACACAGGAAGTGCTGTTGCAAATGCATTTTTTGGGCTGGAAAATATTAAAATAGTGGTTTTGTTTCCAAAAGATGAAGTAAGTGACAGACAAAGAAAACAGATGACTACGCTAGGAAATAATGTAAGAGCAATTGCTGTTGACGGAAAGTTTGATGACTGCCAGAAGTTGGTAAAGCAGGCATTTGTAGATAAAAAACTTACAAAATTAAATCTTAGCAGTGCAAATAGTATAAATTTTGGAAGACTGTTGCCACAAACCGTTTACTATTTTTATGCTTATTCAAAACTTTTTGAAAGGAAAGGTGAAAAAGCAGTGTTTAGTGTACCAAGCGGAAACTTTGGAAATATATGCGGAGGACTTATTGCAAAAAACATGGGGCTTCCTGTAAAAAAGTTTATTATAGCCACTAATGAAAACAATGAATTTCCAAAGTTTCTTGACACAGGAACTTATAAAAAGCTTGTTCCGTCAAGAAGATGTCTGAGTAATGCAATGAATGTTGGACATCCAAGCAATCTTGTAAGACTTATTGCACTTTACAACGGTCAAATGGATGAAACAGGAAAAATTGTAAAAATGCCAGATATGAAAAAGATGAAAAAGGAAATTTTCTCAATTTCAGTAAGTGATAAGGACACAAGACAAACTATTAGAAGAACTTATGATAAGTATAATACAGTTCTTGAACCACATGGAGCAGTTGGCTGGTTTGCTTTACAGCATGCACCAGAAAAAGCAACAACTGGACTTTGCATTAGTTTGGAAACAGCACATCCTGCAAAGTTTCCTGAAACAATAAATCAAGTTATTGGAATTAAACCATCGCTTCCAAAAAGTCTTAAGGGACTTGAGAAAAAAAGAGAACAATTTGAAGAAATGACAAATGACTATTCAAAATTTAAGCAATTTCTTTTAAAAAAATAATTAGGAATTGTGAAGCATTGCAAGTTTTGCAACATTAAAAACAAGACAGGCAATAGTCATTGGACCAATTCCGCCTGGAACAGGAGTAAGGTAAGAAGCAACATCTTTTACTCTTTCAAAATCAACATCGCCAACAGTTTTCCCGTTTTCTTTTGCAATTCCTGCATCAATTACAACCGCGTTTGGTTTTACCATGTCACCGTTAATGAGCTTTGGTTTTCCCACAGCAGTAATAAGAATGTCTGCATTTTTTGTATGCATTGCAAGGTCGGTTGTTTTTGCATGACAAATTGTAACTGTTGCCCCTCTGTTAAGCAAAAGCTGTGCCAAAGGACGACCAACAATAATACTGTGGTTGACAATGCATACATTACTTCCTTCAATTACTACCCCAGTACTTTCCAAAAGTCTTACAATTCCCTGCGCAGTGCATGAAACAATTTCTTCCTTTCCATAATTTAAAAGCCCAAGATTAAAAGCAGTGAAGCCATCAACATCCTTCAATGGCGAAACAGTGTTAAGTATTTTTGGAGAGTCAAGATTTTTTGGCAAAGGAAGCTGTACAAGAATTGCATTAACCGTTTGCTTGTCATTGAGCCCGTCTATTGTTTGAAGAAGTTCTTCCTGCGAAACCTTTTCGTCAAACCGAAATAATTCAAATCCAATACCTAATTCGTCACATGCAATTTTCTTTTTCTTAACATAAAGTTCTGATGCAGGATTGTTTCCGACCAAAATTACTGCAAGACCGGCTTTTACACCTTTACCTTGCAATTCTTCAAGCAAAGTGTTAGTTTCCTTGAAAAGATCTGCTGCTATTTTCTTGCTGATTAAAACATTTCCCATAAAAATACCTCATTTGTAGAATGGAAATTGCTTACAGAATTCTTCAACATTCTTTTTTATTCCTGCAAGCTTTGCCTCATCTTTGCTGTTATCCAATGCTTTGATAATAAAGCTTGAAACTTCTTTCATTTCAGATTCTTTCATTCCTCTTGTTGTAAGAACAGGTGTTCCGATTCTGATTCCGCTTGGATTCCAAGGCGAACGAGTATCAAAAGGAATTGTGTTCTTATTGCAATAAATTCCTGCAAGTTCAAGAGCATACTCTGCTTCCTTTCCAGTAATGCCCTTGCTTTTGAACACATCTACAAGCATCAAATGAGTATCTGTTCCATTAGTAACAAGCTTTAGTCCCTGAGCCATAAGCTCTTCAGCCATTGCACTGGCATTTTTTACAATCTGTCGTGCATAATCCTTAAAGTTTGGCTCAAGCGCTTCCTTAAACGCAACAGCCTTTGCTGCAATTACATGTTCGTGTGGTCCGCCTTGAAGCCCTGGAAAAACAGCCTTGTCAATTTTTTCAGCCAAATCAGCCTTGCACATTATTACAGCACTTCGTGGACCCCTCAAAGTTTTGTGAGTGGTAGTTGTAACAACATCAAAATAGGGAACTGGGTTTTCATGAACGCCTGCAGCACACAATCCCGCAATATGCGCAATGTCAGCCATGCAATAGGCTCCAACTTCGTCACAAATTTCCCTAAACCTTTTGAAATCAATTGCTCTTGGATAAGCAGTATAGCCGCTTAAAATAAGCTTTGGCTTCACATCTCTTGCCTGCTTTAAAATAGCATCATAATCCAAAAGCTCAGTTTCCTTGTTTAACCCATATTGTACACACTTGTATAATTTACCTGAAAAGTTTACCGGATGCCCATGTGTCAAATGCCCTCCTTCAGTCAGCTTTAAGCCCATAAAGGTATTGCCATAATCCATCAAAGCATAATATGCAGCCATATTTGCAGGACTCCCTGAATTAGGTTGGACATTTGCATGCTCTGCTCCAAAAAGCTTTTTTAAGCGGTCAATCGCAAGATTTTCAATTACGTCAATATACTCATTTCCACCATAGTACCTTTTTCCAGGATATCCTTCAGCATACTTGTTGGTCGGAACCGAACCCAATGCCTCTAAAACACCTTGGCTCACAAGATTTTCACTAGGAATTAATTCAAGCCCGTTCATTTGCCTTTTTTTCTCAGATTCAATTGCATCAAAAACAGCCTTGTCTTCATTTTTCAAAAAATTCAAATGTTGTTCATATTTTGCATCCATAAATCCAAACCCCTCAAACAAGCATGATAAAAATAAAGCTTAAGAAATTAAAAAAGGAACTGTTGTTTATGCTTTTTGTGCATTTTTTCCCTTTAGCCATTTTACACCAGCATAGCAGAATGGTGTGTCAAAGGCTGCGAAAAGCACTTTAATAATCCAATACGGAATTATTAATGCAAAAACATACCCAACAGTAAATTTTGGAGTCATCCCATAAAATGCAATAAACATGAAAACAGTTGTGTCAATAAACTGACTTACCAGTGTACTTGCATTGTTCCTAAGCCACAAATGCTTTCCGTTTGTTTTATTCTTCCAGTAATGAAAAGCATGCACGTCATGCATCTGGCTTAGGAAAAAGCCAATAATTGAAGCAAGGAAAATTCTCAAAGTAGTACCAAAAATTGCAGCATATTCTGCAGCCGAAACAAAGCTTCTGTCAGCAGTAGGAAGCAAGACTGCAATTGCAGTAACAATAAGAACAAAAACCAAAACAACAAGACCCAAATAAACAAATTCTTTTGCCTTTTCCTTTCCATGAACCTCTGCAATAATATCAGTTATCAGAAAAAGAACAGGAAAAACAAGAATTCCAACACTTGCTTCAAAAATTCCAAAACTTGCAATCTTTAAACCAATCAAGTTTGCAGAAACAAGACAGCCAATAAATAAAGCAAGAAGAAGATTTGTCTTTCGTTCCATAGTCCATGCCATTGAAAATCACTTGAAAAAAATTACTTATTAAATTAAGTAAAAAATTACTTATAAAAATAGAATAAAACAACCCTTAAAAACCTATTCTCATTTTTTCAAAAAATTCAAAGCTTCACCAACAACAAAACAACTACCAGTAACAAGCACAACATCAGTCCCTTTTGCACAGGAAATTGCCTTTTTCACCGCATTTTCAACACCGGCAACAAGTTCAACTTCAACTCCAAGAACCTCAAACACTTTTACAAGTTTTGCAGCATTCACTGCCCTATATTTTGCACCAGTAACAAACACCCTTTTTGAAATCGGAACAAGCCTTTCAGCCATTGCCAAAACATTTTTACCAACACTTGCCCCAAAAACAAGCAATGCCTTTTTTTCAGAAAACTCACTTGTAAAAGATTTTGCAAGAACAACACAACAAGCAGGATTGTGTGCACAATCAAACACAACAAAGGGCTTTTCTTTTACAATATCAAACCTTCCAACAATCTTTGCCAAAAAAAGACCTTCTTTAATTGCCTGCTTTTCAACAACAACACCACTTAACTTCAATTGCTTTACTGCTGCAACTGCCAGAGCAGCATTCCATTTCTGAAAAAATCCCTTCAGTCCAACTCCTTCAAGCAAAGGCCTTTGAACAATAGACAAATGACTTTTCTTTTCTTTACAAACTCTTCGAATTACATGAAGCACTACCTCATTTTGTGCAGAAGTAACAACAGGAACGCCTTCCTTTATCACTCCAGCCTTTTCTTCAGCAATCTTTGCAACAGTTGTTCCCAAAAACTTTTCATGCTCTATTGCAACATTTGTAATAACAGAAACAAACGGCTTTACAACATTTGTTGCATCAAGACGACCACCCATTCCAACTTCCAAAATCGCAATTTCAACCCCTGAATCTGCAAAATACTCAAACGCCATTGCAGTAACAAACTCAAAATAACTCAATTCAAATCCTGATTTGTCCATTTCACCTTTTACACTTACTACAAGCTTTACAAGCACTTTGTCAGAAATTTCCACCCCATTAATTCTAAACCTTTCATTAAAGCGTACAAGATGCGGGCTTGTATAAAGACCTGTTTTGAACCCTGCTTTTCTTAAAATTCGTTCAATCAGTGTAGCAGTACTGCCTTTGCCATTAGTTCCTGCAATATGCACTGACTTGAATTTTTTTTCAGGATTGCCAACAGACTTAAGAAAACCTTCAATTCTTTTAAGCCCAAGCTTAATTCCCTTGCCTTGCAATTGTTCTAAAAAAACAAAAGCCTGCTTTTTGTTCATAAATAAAATTAGTTTGAAAAGGTTTTTATTTGGAAATTTAAAATTTTTGAAAAAAAAATCATACACTCTTCTTCAAAAAGCCTCTTTTTGTATATTCTGAAAAACTTCTTTTATTTCTTTTTTTACTATTTCTTTTTCTACTAATTCTGAATCATTTAAAAGCTTTTCATATTCCTTAAAAAACCTAATCCGCTTTTTTTTGCCACCAAGCACTGTTTCAAGCTCAAACAGTAGATTCCGAGCATAATCATCAGCTAAAAAAGAACGATTTGCTTGGTGAACCCCTTCAAACCTAGTAAAAATTCTGTCAACCAACTTATGCACTTCTTGCCTTTGAGACACATCACTAATTTTTATATTGTCCAACGCAAATTTTGTAAGCATTCTTTTCTTTGCAAAATCATGCCTTTCTTTTAAAGAAATACGACGATTAGAACACTTATTCAAAACAAGCTGTTTTTCGTAAACCTTTTTCATAGTTTCTTTAGTTTTAGTTGAATTCCTTTTTTTTCTAAAAAACATAATAAAAAAAGCGTTGTAGAAGTATTTAAACTTATTCAAAACAAGCCAATATGTTTAAAACGCTTTTACACTTGTTTTTAATGAGGTTTTTTTTAGTGGGAGTACTCGTAGTTTTTGGATCAGAGTCAGACAAAGCTGTTTACAGCAAACTAATTGAAAAACTGGACGAAAAAGGAATTGAATCAACGCTTGAAATATGTTCTGCTCACAGAGAACCAGAAAGGATTATTAAAATTCTCAAAGAAAGTGATGACAAAGTTGTAATTGCAGGAGCAGGCTTAAGTGCTGCTCTTCCAGGCTTTGTTGCTTCACATTCTGACAAACTTGTTATTGGAATCCCAGTAAATGCAAACTATTTTGGACTTGACGCATTGTTAAGCATTCATCAAATGCCAAAAGGCTTTGCAGTTTTAGGAACAGGAGTTGAAGCAATTGAACAAACAGTTGAAGCAGTTGCAAATATTTTACAAGGAAAGAAAAAGGTTGTTCTTGTTGCAACAGAACAAAGTCCTGAGATTGAAAAAAGAATGGGAGCATGCAAAAAAACACTTGAAGAAGAAGGAATTGCCTTTGAAGAACAGGAAGAAAACTCTTACAATGACAGAGAAGCAGTTTATATTGATTTTATTGAAATTGACACAGTTGAAGCAGTTGACCCAGAAAAACAACTGGTAATTTTTGTTCCAATAAAAGAAGATTCAGAAAAAAGCGATGCATTAAAATTATCAGTTCTTGCCACAAAAGGGTTGTGGGTTGGATTGGGAAGAGGAGAAAATGCAGCACTATGTGCTGCAAAAATAATTAAAGGAACAACTGATTAAAATATTTAAATCGGAGGAGATTAAATGGGAAGCGTAAAAGATTTGACAATAAAAAGACCTGCAACAGAAGATCTTGAAGGGATGGGAGTTTTCAAATTTACAGATGACTATTCCATATTTGATTATGGCAAAATGCCAGATATTATTCCAAACAAGGGAGAAGCATTATGCAGAATGGCTGCATACAATTTTAAAGAACTGGAAAAACAAGAAATAAAAAGCCATTTTAGAAAACTTGAATCAGGAAACGAAATGGAAGTAGACATAGTGCGTGTTCTTTTTCCGCAAAAAGGCGAACTAAAACCAGGCATGAGAAATTATCTTGTGCCATTAGAAGTAATTTTTAGAAATTCTTTACCAGAGGGAAGCAGCGTATTCAAAAGACTTGCAAAAGGTCAAACAACACTGGAACAACTTGGATTGGAAAAAATGCCGGAATCAGGAGAAAAACTTTCAACACCAATAATGGATGTAAGCACAAAACTTGAACCAACAGACAGATACTTGACATGGGAAGAAGCAGCAAAAATGGCCTGCTTAAATCAGGAAGAAATTGACGACCTAAAAGCAAAGGCATTGGAAATAAACGACTTTTTAACAAAGAAAGCAAACGAAATAGGATTAGAACACGCTGACGGAAAAGTTGAATTTGGAATGAACCCGCAAAGAGAACTTATTCTTGTAGACGTATGCGGAACACTTGACGAAAACAGGTTTTTGCACAACGGAGTTCACATAAGCAAACAGATTTTGAGAGATTATTACAAAACAACACCATGGTATGAAGTAATTGAATCAGAAAAAGCTGAAGGAAAAGGACACGGCGAATTTACTACCCCGTCTCCACTGCCAAAAGAATTAATTAACATCACTTCAAACATGTACAAAAGCGTATGCGAAACCTGGACAGGAGAAAAACACTGGAATGCACCAAGCATTGAAGAAACAATGAACCAATATAAAGCATTTCTTGAAAAAAATAAGGAGGCTTAAAAATGGACAAATTTGACAATATTTCACCACTGGATTACAGATATGATAATGAAACTCTTTCAAAATACTTAAGCGAAGAAGCAAGAATAAAATATCAAGCAAGAGTTGAAGCAGCACTTGCAACAGCACTTGCAAAACAAGGAGTGTGTGACAAAAAGATTGCCGAAGAAATTTCAAAAGCCTCTGAAAAAGTTACTGCAAAAGAAGTTTACAAAGAAGAAAATATTACAAGACACGATGTAAAAGCTCTAGTAAATATTATTAGGGCAAAAATAAGTGATGAAGCAAAACCATTTGTTCACTTTGGAGCAACATCCTATGACATTGTTGATACATCAAATGCATTAAGATACAAAGACGCGTGTGAAAAACTTGTTGTCCCAAGCCTTACAAAACTTGAAAAAACATTAATAACACTTGCACTAAGAGAAAAATCAACTTTACAAATTGGAAGAACACATGGACAGCATGCAGAACCAATAACATTTGGCTTTGCAATTGCAGGATATGTTAACAGATTAGGAAACAGAATAAGAGCAATCAACAATGCAAAAGAAGAACTTGAAGGAAAATTTTCCGGAGCAGTAGGAGCATTTAACGGAAGCAGTCTTTTTCTAAAAGACCCTGAAGCATTTGAAAAAAGCATAATGCAACAGCTTGGACTAAAACAATGTATGCATTCAACACAAGTTGTTGCACCAGAATCAATGCTTGACTTACTAAACGCACTTGTTGGAGCATTCAACGTGCTTGCAAATTTTGCTGATGATATGAGACACTTGCAAAGAAGCGAAATTGCCGAAGTAGGAGAAGCATTTGCAGCAAAACAGGTTGGAAGCTCTACAATGCCTCATAAAAGAAACCCAATAAATTTTGAAAACGTTAAAAGCATGTGGAAAGCATTTATGCCACGCGTAGTAACATTTAACATGGATACAATAAGCGAACACCAAAGAGATTTGACAAACAGTGCTTCGCAAAGATTTGTACCAGAACTTTTAGCAGCACTTGTTTCAAGCGCAAACAGACTTGACAAAGTTTGTGAAAAAATGGTTGTAGACAAGGAAAATATGAAGAAAAACTTTAACAAAAGCAGACAGGGAATTATTGCAGAACCACTTTACTTACTTCTTGCAGCAAAAGGACATTCTGATGCACACGAATATGTGAGGAAAAAAACTCTTGAAGCTGAAAAAACAGGAAAGACTATAATGGAACTTGCAAAAGCCGATTCTGATTTAGAACAGTTTTTTGAAAAAATTGGTCCAAAACAGCTTGCAATCCTAAACGATCCGGAAAAATACACCGGAGTAGCAGAAAAAAGAACCCTTCAAGTATGCAAATACTGGAAAACACAATTCAGGATTTGAGTTTTAACAAAGAAAGAGTTAAATAGGAAAAAGAACGATTGTTCTTTATGAAACAACAAGCAAAGCACCTTTATGGCAAATTAAGAACAGGTGCCAAAGTCTATTCAAAAGCCGTTGAGATTTTTGGTAAAACGCCACAAAAGTCACTACGGCAGCTTTTTTCAGAGGCTGTGAAAGGCAATACACTGACAAGAAACCAGAGGCAATACCTGCGCAAAAGCCTTGCAAGACTCAAGCGGAACTACACCTTTGTTGAAAAAGCCAGCAAAAATCTTTCCGCATCAGACCTGCTTGATATAATGTTCAGGAATTTGAACATAAAGCCATCTTCACAGAAGAACATACTGACTGACTCAAAAATAAAAGAGATTCTAAAAGAAACCAGTGGTAAAAAAGGGATTGTGATTGTTACACAAAAACATCTCAAAAAAAAGCCAGTTCTTGGAAAGGACGCATTTGGCCTGATGCTTAAAATAGATTCCCAAAATTTTAAGAAAATTATTGAAAGAGTCCAGCAACTTGGACTTGCCATTGAAGGTAATTACGGAGGCATAACAGTACCCCTTGTTTCAAGTGAACTATCCAAAGGAATGCCATCAAGGGTGCCGCTTACAATAGTTCCTGAAGAAAAAAATGCTCAAATAAGAAAAACGGTCGAAATGCACGAGACCGAACATAGGCAGCAGATTGCCTCAGAAAAGACACGGCCTAGAGGCCTGCCTAAAAACAGAACAGAAGCCAGAGAGCACCTTTCGAAAGACATTAAGATGGAACTGGAAGCATACATCACCGAAAAAAACACGCAGGGTTTTATTAAATGGTTTGAACCATTCCTTGAAAAAAATAACGGCTTGATTAAAACAAGTTTCAGAAAAAATGAAATTATTGAAATTATTAATGGAGTGAATTCAGCCAAAAAAGCAATTGGAAAAATTCCTATGGCAGAACTGAAGGCAATAATAAGAACAACACCTCTCATAAAACTTAACAGAAGGTTGAGAGGGGTACTGCAGCAATAAAAGCCCAAAAACTGGTTCTTTTAATACTCTTTAAATCCGCATCGCATCCGGCAATTGCCGTTAACCAAATCCTTTTAATATTCTTTAATCTATTAGTTAATTGGTTCAAATGCTAAAATTGTACAATACAATGTCAAGGAAGAAAGAGGAATTCAAACCATTGAAAGGAAAAAATGTTGGCTTGTATACCTGCGGTCCGACTGTTTACAATGTTATTCACATAGGGAATTTAAAGAGCTTTTTGTCAGAAGACGTTTTGAAACGTTACTTACTCTACAAGGGATTTAAAGTAAAACATGTGAGAAACATTACTGACGTGGACGACAAGACAATAAAGAATTCACAAAAGGAAGGAATTTCCCTCAAAGAATTTACTGAAAGATATACCAAAGCATTTTTTGACGACATGGCAAGCGTAAAGGTATTGCCAGCAGATGTTTATCCAAAAGCAACCGAACACATAAAAGAAATGGTTGAACTTGTTGCAACCCTTTTGAAAAAAGGATACGCTTACAAAGGAGAAGACGGAAGCATTTACTACAAAATAAAAAAATTCAAAGATTATGGAAAGCTTGCACATATTGATTTCAAAACACTTAAAGCAGGAGCACGAGTTAAACAAGACGAGTACGAAAAAGGCGAAGCACAGGATTTTGCACTATGGAAAGCATGGGATGAAGATGATGGAGACGTGTTCTGGGAAACAGAAATTGGAAAAGGAAGACCAGGATGGCATATTGAATGCAGTGCAATGAGCATGAAGCACTTGGGAGAAAGCTTTGACATTCA
>DAOWAC010000159.1 GCA_030634785.1 Chloroflexota bacterium
ATTTCGAACACAATGTCAGCTAATATGGACAGGCTTTATAATACTCTTATTGAAAAGAATTTTGCAGGACAAAGCAGAAGATATTACAGTGTTCTTGACAAAATGTTTGCCCAAGAACAGGAATTGCTTAAAAGTTATCTTGGAAGTGTTCGCGGTGCATTAGAGTGGACAATCAAACCATATCTTTACTGGGGTGGCAAAAGAGCTTTTGGTTTTGAAGGAATGTCTGCATTTATGCTGCCTGATACATGGCAAGAGGTTGAAA
Organism: Chloroflexota bacterium; assembly: GCA_030634785.1. Lineage (GTDB taxonomy): Archaea > Iainarchaeota > Iainarchaeia > Iainarchaeales > JAFCCL01. Next base: position 266 of record DAOWAC010000159.1, read on the forward strand.
TTTATACAGATGACGACACAATTTTTGACGACGCTTACAATAACATAGATGCACAGCATGGAAGTGACGAAGGAGAAATCTTTGTACAGGTTTTGAACAAGCTTCCGTGGAAAGCAGTGTTAAATTATGCAAGTGAAAAAATTCTTCCAAGTTCTGTAGACCATGCTTATGACAAGTTTACAACTCCTTCAAGTGGCTGGAGAAGAGGTGTTGAAAATGTTGCATACTTTACTTATACAAGAAACGATTGTGCAACCTGCGGACTAACTCTTGTTCCAATAATTAATTCTGATGAAGAACTTGCAACACTTCAATCAAAAGGCAGGGGAAGAGCAGCAATTGGATTTAATACTCAGCAGGATATGGAAGCATATTTTGTTGAAGACATTATTGATGACGATGTTGCAGAAGACGGAACAACACTTATTGCATTTGCTCATCATGCAAACATAAGCGGAGAGTCTGTGGAACAGATAGGACATGAATCAAGTGACATAGATCTTGTTCAGGCAAGAAAAGATGGTGACACCTGTGCTGCTGCAGTAAAAGACCTGGGCATTGGTTTTTTGGGAGACAGTCCTCAAAGAATCGGAGCATTGCTTGCGGTTACTGAAAGTGCGGGTTACTTCCTTTTTGTAGGAGTAGGTCTTGTAGGTTCAGCTATTCAGCAAACCCTTTTGGTTCCAAAGCTTCATGGTTGTGTTGATGACATTGAAGGCTATTATCTTCATATGTATTCTCCATATGATTCTTCAAAAGAAAGACAGGAAACTCCTAATGCAAACGCAAGCAAGAATGCAGGAGACATAATTCAAAATATTAATAATGTTGTAAAAGGAATAAATCCTGCTCAGGAAAAAGAAAGAGATGATGACGATGATGACAAGCCTCCTGTTGACAGTCAAGGTAATGCTTATTCTTCTTCAACAAGAACCAAAGAAGAGGCTGATGACCAATCTATTATTCCAAGATTTTGGGAAAAGACCAAAGAAGAAGAAGAAAATAAAAATATTGTAGAATTTTTAAAAGAAAAGATTGTAAGCCAGTCACAAACACTTAGTCAAAAGGCACAGTCTGCTGGATTGCTTCAGATTGATATTGATACAAAAAGCAAAACATATGGTCTTTCATTTTTTGAACACGCATTTTACTTTTGGTATAAGGGACGGACTTCGCCTGCTTCTTTTGACAGAGAAAGCGAACAAACTATTGAAGATAATACCTCCAAAGCCGATTTACTGGTTAACAAAAAAGATGGCACTCTTTCTGTAAAAAACGAAGGAAAACCTGCCGAAGTAGCAATTACTGGAGATCATGTAAATCTTTCAGGAGAAGACCTTCCTGCTCCTGCATATGTAGTTCCTCAAAATATTGGAAGAATTGTTTTGCCTTCAGGTCCTGGAATGCCTTTGTTTGAAATGGATTGGCGTGGAAACTTTAAAGTTTTGGACAGTGCAACTTTGGAATGTATCAGGCAAAATGTTTTTGAACAAACAGGAGTTTCATTAACAACCAATGACATTACTGAAGCATTTGGAATGGTTGATGGAATCAGAACAGACAAGTATCCAAACATTGTTGCTGATGAAAGCTGTCAAAGCATTATTGCAAACGGAATGCCTCGCGAAATAGTTTACGGATCAAAAGCGCGTGTTGTAG
>DAOWAC010000128.1 GCA_030634785.1 Chloroflexota bacterium
CCAAAATATTCCAACAGTATCAATTACAATTACAGATAGCCATTGCCTCACACTTGGAGAAATACGATCTAGTTCTTCAAGAAGCACGGCCATTGTATAGCTTTTTCCATACCCTCTTTTTCCACAAATCAATACCAGATGTGGCTTTGCCACATCAATTAAAATTTTGCTTCCAAGAACTGGTCTTTCACCGCTTGACATTAGCACTTTTCCCAAATAGCCTGTGCCCTCTTTTTTATACTTTGCAAGATCCTTAAGGCTTCTTCCAATAACATTTTCGCTCTTGCCAATTTCCTTAATTGTCATGTGTTAAACAAAGGAATTAGAAAAATATAAAGCTTTCGACAAGGGTGTGCAAACTTTTTTTTAAAAAGTTTAGTGCAAAGGGGAGTGGGCATTTAAGGGGAGGAAATGTACCTGGCGAAGGAGGTGGGGGTTGGGAGTTAAGGAATTGGGGTATTCCTTGCCAAATACAATACTTTCCTCCCTGATTGTAGTTTTCTTAAATGCCCTTCTTTGAATAAGCGGTTCAATCTTTGGGAAGCGGCATTTCTTCCCTTATAGCCAAGTTCCGCTTTTATGTCCTCGGCTGTTGTTTTTCCGTTTGTTTGGACCATGTGCATTATCATCTGGTCCTGTTCTGACAGAACTGAGCTAGGCATCTCAGTTTTTCCTTGTGGCAAAGGGGTTTGGGCCATTTCGGCCGTTTTCATTTTAAACATTATTTGGTCAAACTTGTCATGAATTCCTTCAAGCATTTTGTTTGTCTTTTCTCTTTCTTCTGCAAGCTTGAAAAGTAAAGCTGCTAAAAACATTGGGTCCTTGCAATGTCTGCTAATCTCTTGCAAATCGAGGTTTAGTTCGGAAAACTTTGGAGAAATCTTCTTAATTAACTCCGCGTCCCCAAACAGCTCTTCCAACTGCTTTGACGAATCATGATTTGGCATGATGTATCATGATAGTGTCATGACATTAATAAAGGTTCCCTTTTTTGGAACCTTGCACAAGAAGGGGGCACAAGTTTGGGTTTCAAACCCCTTTTTTGTGCAAACCTATGTCCTGCACATTTAGGGGTTTGCCTGAATTTATCTCCTCCTTGGCAATTTGAAGGGTTTCATTGCTTCCAAACAGGATTTCCGGATTTACACCAATTCCGTTGATTTCCTGAAGTTGGAAAAGGATTATCTTTTTTTGTATCCAAATTTTTTATTATATACCGGATGGTTTATGATATCTAATACAAATGCAATTATTTCTATTTTTGTTTCGCTGTCAGTTAGTGAGTACAGCATTCTCCATCGGTTTGGAAGTTCTACTCTAAAGAGGTTGTTTATACCATACTTGTGTTTGTAATCTTCTGGAATTAATTTTTTTGCTACTGGGTTTCCATAGTGCGGGTTTGCTTTTATCAGTTCAACTTTCTTACCTATTGCTTTTAGAATGCCTCTTTCAATTTTTGAGTTGGGGGATTCCTTGTTCAAATAGTTGTAAACTTCTTCTGCTTCAGGAGACAAAACAACGTTGATTGATTTCATAAGCGAAGCCCTTTTTCTATTGCCTTTCTTAGTTTTTGATTTGGAGTATGAATCCAGGTAATGCCCTTCATTGTTACTGCGATTTTGTTGCTTTCTTCAAGGTATTCGAGAATCACTTTTAGCGTGTTGTGGTTTACCTGTTTTGGAAGCTTTCTTTTAAGCTCTGCTACTGTAGTAATGCTTCCGTCCATATCTTTTAGGGCATTTTCAACCATAAAAACTGTATTTAGTGTCGGGGAGTGCCTCTGAATCTGAACTTGCTTTAACATAAAAATCACCAAAAGTTATTAATTAATAACAATTAGTTATCAAAAAGTATATAAATCAATTGTTTGTTCTTTTTTGTGCAGTCTGGGTTTTTGTGCAAGGCTCTTTTTTTGGAACTTTACACAAAAAGGGAGCGTGAATTTGAGTTTTAAACAATTTCTTTCTCGTATCCAGCGTTTTCCAGATTTCTTTCGGCGTAGGCTATAGCATTTGGTCTGTTGTAGCCGTCTTTAATCAACCTTTTTGTTTCAATTTTAAGGGCTGTTGTATATGGTATTTTTAGTTTTTTGCATAATTCGGCTGGGTTTTTGAAAGAAATTCTTTCCTTCAGTGCTATGTTTGTTAAATGCTCATAGGTCGAAATTTTTCTAACCCTTTGCCTATTTTTCTGAACCAATCTTGGTTTTTTTGTACTTCGCATAACAAAATTCCTTCTTTGTAGTGTATATTGTATGGTGATGTTTTTTTAAGAAGTCTTTTTTTTGAGCCTGTTGGGGGGGTTTCTTTTACTTTTTTTGTGTAAAAAATAAAATGCTGAAAGGAAACTGGTTTCCTTTCAGTGTGTTTGCAATTTATTTTGATAGTGTTATTTCTATTGCTGAAACCTTCAAAGGAGTTCCTTCCTCTGTTTTGATTTCTTCTGTTGAAATATTTATGTTGTCAATCTTGCTGTTTGCCACAAACTTGTTTTTTACAATTTCTGCAACGTCAACAGCTCTGCTGATTGCTCTTCCTCTTGCTTTTATTTGAATGGTTGTTGCGCCTTGATTTATTTGTGTTACAACAGCTAAAACATATGCCATTGTACCTTTTTTTCCAACGAAAACAATATTGTCCTCAGCCATTCAAAACACTCCTCCTAGTTGTACACTATTTTTCTGAAATTCTGTTACTTGAATTATTCTGTTACCTGAATTTTTAAAAGACGATAATGTCTTTTCTAAAGAATAAAACTGCAACCTTTTTTTATAAATATGTTTTATTTTCAATTTTGTACTGGTTGCAATTTGGATGAAATTAAATAATGCCGGTGATTCTTTGTTCGATTCCTGTTGCTGTAATATAGTTCCAGACATCTGCAAATATTTGCTGCATTGCAATCCCTATTCCTGTTTCCATTGCCTTATAGAATTCATTTAGTGCAAA
>DAOWAC010000156.1 GCA_030634785.1 Chloroflexota bacterium
AAAGAATATTCTTCAGGCGAACTTGTTGATTTTTACAAAGAATTAACAGAAACTTATGGAAGCATTTATTCTTTGGAAGACGGAATGGCAGAAGAAGACTGGCAGGGATGGAAAGAGCTTACTGCAAAACTTGGCAGCAAGATACAAATTGTTGGAGACGACTTACTTGTAACAAATCCTGAAAGAATTGCAAAAGCTGTTGAAGAAAAAAGCTGCAATGCACTTTTGCTTAAAATAAACCAAATTGGCACAATTTCAGAATCAATTGAGGCAGCAAAAAAAAGCAAAAAAGCAGGCTGGGGTGTTGTTGTTTCACACAGGAGTGGTGAAACAGAAGATAGTTTTATTGCAGATTTTTTGGTTGGAATTGATGCAGGACAAAGCAAGCTTGGAGCGCCTGCAAGAAGTGAAAGAACTGCCAAATACAACCAACTTATTCGAATATAAGAATAACTTGGAGAAAAAGCAGTTTATTTGGAAAAAAAGCATTCAATAAGTAAAAGCAAGGATTAAAAACCACAAAAGAGTTAATTTTGACATGTTAGAACTTGACATAATAACACTTGCAGTTCTGCTGGTATTAAGTGCATTCTTTTCAGGTACAGAAACAGCACTTATTGCAGTTGACAGAATTAGAATAAGACATCTTGTAAAAAAAAGAAACAAATCAGCAATCCTAATTGAAGAATTTAAAGCAAACCCGCAGAAGATGCTGACCACAATCCTAATAGGAAACAATTTGGTAAACATTGCCGCAACAGCACTTGCAACATTGGTTGCACTGCAGATGTTTGCAAGCTATGCAGTAAGCATTGCTATTGGAATAATGACTTTTTTGATTCTGGTGCTGGGAGAAATTACTCCAAAAAGCCTTGCAGTACAACACAGTGAATCAATTTCACTTTTTGTAATAAGACCAATCAAATGGCTTAGTATTATCCTAAGTCCAATAATCTGGTTCCTAAACGGATTTACAAAAGTAATTGTAAGAATTATTGGAAAAGTTGAAGAACAACCAATGACAGAACAGGACATTAAAACAATGGTAACAATGGGAGCAGAAGCAGGAGCAATTCATGAAAAAGAAAAACAAATGATTCACAGAATATTCAAATTCAACGACATAAGCGTGGAAGATGTAATGACTCCAAGAAGCGAAGTAAAAGGAATTTCAACAAACGCTACATTGGAAAATGTAAGTGAGTTGCTTGCAGACACACCTTTTAGCAGATTGCCAGTTTACAAAGAAAGCTTTGATGAAATTAAAGGAATATTTTACGCAAAAGACGCATGGGATTATTTAGCAGAAGGAAAAACAAAAACAAACGTAAACAAACTCATGAGACCAGTGCTTTTTGCCCACCAGACCAAAAAAATTGACAAGCTTTTGGCAGAATTCCAGCAGACAAGAAACAATATGGCAATAGTAGTAGATGATTACGGAGGAATGATTGGAATAGTAACTTTGGAAGATTTACTTGAAGAAATTGTCGGAGAAATAGTGGATGAGAGTGAAATTCCAATGGTTACAAAAAAGTCAAACGGAATATTTGAAGCAGACGGAAAAGCCTCTTTAAGCGAAGTCAACCAAATTCTTAAAACAAAATGGAAAAGCGAGGGCTTTAACACAATAAGCGGCTTTATGATTGAAAAACTTGACAGGCTTCCAACACAAAACGAAAAAATAGCCGCAGGAAACTATACCCTAAAAGCAATCAAAGTAAAAGAACCAAAAGTTATAAGGATTAGAATTGAAAGGAAAAACAGCACAAAAAAGATTTAAATACCCCGCATACCTTTCGCTTTTGCAATATCTGCTGCAACAAACATTTCTTCCGCCAAATCCACCAAACCCTTTTTTTGGTAAAGTTTTCCTGAAGCAGAATAAAGCTTTACAATAGTTCCCAAAAAACCTGGTTTGTGTCTTTCTTCCTTCAAAAACTTAATCTCAGCGTTTTTTGCAAGAGTATGCAATTCAGCTGCAACAATTCCTGCATGAGATTTTGGAGTGTCAGCAACAAGAAGACGAATTAATTTCTGCGAATTTCTATAATTTGTTTTCTTAAGTTGTTTTTTAAGAGTAGTAAAATTAAT
>DAOWAC010000169.1 GCA_030634785.1 Chloroflexota bacterium
AGCATTGCCTTTTCTTCTTTTTTATTTTCCATTTAAAAAATCACTTCTCCAAAATTTTTGTTTCAACATCACCATGGCATGTGCCATTTAAATCATTTAAAAAATCCTGCCTTAAACCAGCAGGCATTTCAACAACTGCAACAAGATCTCCGTTTGCCTGCCATTCTTCTTTTTGTAATTTGTATTTGTGTAGAATGTGCTCGGCTTTTGCAGCGTGTGTTGCAGAAATCTTTATTGCAATTTTTATTTGCTCAAATGAGATTGGAAGAATTTTTTTCAGTTCTTTTAAAATTCCAGGAACCTGTTCTTCAACCCCTTTCATTTCATCAATCTTTATTTTTGCTTCATCCAAAGCATTCTCAATCCTTTGAGGAGGATGAGGAGCATTTGTCTGAGGATTCATTGCATTTCTTGAAATAAATTCAATAACCTCTTTTATTCTTGTTTCCCTAATATGCCTTCTTTGTTCTGTTGTAAGCTGAACTTCTCCTTGTTTAACAATCTTTTTTGCTATTTCAAGGACATCGGTTGTTGCAAATGCCTTGTTCAGCTCTTCAGGACTTTGCTCTGTTCCCTTTGCAGCATCTTTGAAAACAGTTTCCACTGCAAGCAAATCTGAAAGATTTATATTGTTTCCTTTCTTTAGCTCAAGAGCCAAATCAGGATCTACAAGAATTTCAAATTTTTCACCGTGACTGTCAAACCTTGCGGTTACAGCTTCCTCTAACTTGACCATGGGTCAGAACTCCTTTTCATTTTACTTTTTTCCTAAAATAGATTTAAGCTTTTGACTGGAAATCCTTTCAAACGGTTTTCCTTTTTCAATAAAAGCAAAATCCAACCTATTAACATCAAATTTCCCTTTGTCCCCTAGACCTTTTCCTAAAGCCTTTAGTGCAAGAGAAATTGCAGAATCCTGAGAAAGACCTTCTTTGAAATTCTTTTCAAGAAAATGCATTGCTTCCTTTTTTCCTTTTCCAATTGTAATCCCGATATATTCTGCCAGTGCACCGCTTGGCTCTGTTTCAAAAAGCCTTGGTCCTGACTGGTCAACTCCGCCAATAATGAATGATACTCCAAAAGGTCTCATTCCGGCATACTGGGTAAATAATTGTTTTATTCCTGAAACCTGTTTTACCAGTGTTTCAACCTGAATATCTTCTTCGTAATACATTTGATTTTCCTGTGCTTCTTTTCTTGCAAGCTGTACAAGCCTTCTTGCATCTCCAACAAGACCGCTTGAAATTGCTCCAATGTGGTGATCTATTTTGAAAATCTTTTCAATGCTTGTTGGCTTCAAAAGCTTGCTTGTAACATTTTTATCTGCTGCAAAAAGCACTCCGTTATTGTAAGTAACTGCCAATCCAAGAGTTCCTTGTTCAACAATCTTACTTGCATATTCAACTTGGTACAGTCTGCCGTCAGGGCTGAACATTGTACTAACTCTGTCATATGCACTGCTTTTTCTAGAACCAGGGTACATCAAAAATCCCTCAAAAAATTTCTCTTCTTTCTCTTTTCCTCTACTTTATAATTTTAATAACGGAAGTTATAAAAAGGTTGTTAAAAGCTACAATTTGCTCGTTATTTACCTTTTCGCGCCTTCAAAGTGCCACTTGTTTTTAGAGTCTTTGTTCCAGAAATTTTGTTCAGGACCTTTTTTACTTTTTCAAGTGACGCGAGTTTGCACCTCATAATTCCCT
>DAOWAC010000089.1 GCA_030634785.1 Chloroflexota bacterium
TCTTTTATTTGAAGAACTGACGGTATATCAAAACCTATATTATAATGCTAAATTATGTTTTAGTTCGTGTAATGAAGAGGAAATTAACAAGATTATACATAAAACTATTGTTGATTTTGATTTAAAAGAAGCAACAGATTTAAAGGTTGGTGATCCCTTAAATAAAGTTTTAAGTGGCGGGCAAAGAAAAAGACTCAATATTGCTTTAGAGCTTATGAGGGAACCTGCTCTTTTATTTGTTGATGAACCAACTTCAGGGCTTTCATCAATGGATTCAGAAAAAATAATAAACCTGTTGAAAAGGCAAACTTTTAAAGAAGCAGGCAACAATAGTATTAGTTGGTTTCCATGAAAGAAAAAACAGACTTTGACAGCATTGCAGGCAGTAAAAAAAAAGCCAGCTACAAAGAAAAGAAACCTGCAAAATTTACGGCAAAGACAAAGCCACAAGAAGAAAAGGCAGCCAAAGAATTTGACTACAAAAAAATTACTTCACAAGTAAAAGAAACCACACAGGCAATTCAAAACCCTTCTGGAAAACCAGCACCTTTGACCAAAAAGATTGATGCAGCAGCCAAAGAAAACGCCACTGGCAAAAAAATCGAAAGAATCAAAACAGGAATTACAGGACTCGACTCACTTATTGAAGGAGGCTTTGAAAAAAACTCAACTATTTTGATTGCAGGCAGTGCAGGAACAGGAAAAACATTGTTTGGACTGCAATTTCTTTACAACGGAGCAAAAGATTACAACGAGCCAGGAATATTCATTTCATTTGAAGAAAATAAAGAAAGCCTTTACAAACACAGTTCTTCCTTTGGATGGGATTTTGAGACACTGGAAAAAAAAGGACTGTTCAAAGTCTTACAATACAAACTGCACCAGATTGAAAAAATTATGAGAGAAGGAGGCAGCCCAATAAAGGACGCAATAAAGGCAACGGGAGCAAAACGGCTAGTGATTGATTCAATTACTTCTTACGGTCTGCTCTTCAAAGACAATTACCAGAGAAGAGAAGGAATTTTAGAATTTTTTAACATGCTTGAAAAATTGCAATGCACTTCAATGATTATTTCAGAACTGCCTCCAAAGGTTGCAGAAATAAAAGAAGGAAGCGTTGGTTTTCTAACAGATGCAATTATTTCACTATATTACAGCAAAGAAGCTGAAAAGAGAACAAGAGTTCATAGTTGTGAAATTTTAAAAATGCGAGGAACAAAACACACAAACAAGCTTTTGGCAATGGATTTTGAAAAGAATGGTTTGGCAATTTATCCAGAAGTAGAAGTGTTTTAAAAAAAAAATACTTGTTCAACCAGTGCAATGGAAAAAAAAGAAACAGTGTTTGGCAGGACTCACAACAAAGCAACAACTTCTTCAGACCCACCCAACTTATGCATTAGATGAAGGTTTAATTCCATTCAGATACCGCCCCCCCCTCCCCAAAGCTATAAATAGAAGCTAAAAACACTGTTTATTACGAGAGTTCGCAAAAAAAAGGTTTCCCAAAACACGAAAAAATTCTTGGAGTAAAACTTACAAAAGTAAAAGAATTTTAAATCAAAAAACAAAGCCATTTGTCCGCCAGCCCTACTTAAAAGATAAAGCTTTAGCCACATGCCAAAAAATTATTAAAGTTGGCATGATTCAAGTATATTATGCTTGTTTTTATTTCTTACGCAAAAAAACAGCCGGAAAAAGCACCAAAACGCTTTTTGTTTTCTTGGCTTAAAAAAAGGCGCCTTAAAAATCGTGAAAGGGTTAGAGTGGCTGCAACTAAGTTCATTGAAGACTTTAAGAAAACAGAGGCAGGAAAATTTTATACAAACGATATAGCACACAGTGAAGAAACCAAGATAGAACTAAATAAAGGCAAGGTAGGAGAGCAGGAACTAGAGTTTATTAGAATTCTTGATGAAAAAAATTGGAACAGTAAATGGAACTTTTTCAAAGAACTGATTTTGTATGCAAAAGAAAAAGGAGCCAACAGAAAAGTCATTAAACACCTGCTGGCAGAAGCCAGAAAAATAGAACAGCCCTAAGCAAGACCGCCAGTTAACTAGGTTTAACACTATACAATTGCACGATTTAAAAAAAGTCAATAAACTCCATCAGTCCGCCCATCCTACTCTAAAGACCAAGGTTTAATTACATGAATTAATAGCGGCCTGTTACTTTTGAAATTTTAGAAATTCTTCACTTTTCAGATTAGATTGCCTCAAGATTGACTTCATTGTACCTGTTCTAATCACCGACTTTAGTGGAACTATTACAGTATGCTTTCTTCCGCCCACAAATTTTCTGAGCTTTACATGACTTCCTTTCTGCTTTACAAACTTAAAGCCTGCTTTTTCCAATACCTTAACTACATCTTTTCCTGAGAGAACTGGAAACTTAGGCACATGCTTTCACTTCAAAAGTAGTGACAAAGGGCGCAATATCTGAGAGTTTTATGTCCTTCTCGTCTTCCAAGTACAACTCAACTGCTTCCTTCAAATTAGCTAAAGCACCTTCTATGGAATCACCCTGTGAAGCAACATCAAGCTCAGGGCACAAGGCAACATATTCTCCTTCTTCCTTACTAATTACAGCAGATAATCTCAAAATATCACCTAATATAAATAATGAATAAAGAGTATAAAAAAAGATTTGTTTCACCTAATTTTTACAAAAGATGGGGGTTTAGGCCTAGATTGTTTTGCGATTAGGATAAGCTACTTTTTTGAACGGCCATTCTGCTTTAACCCATTCTTTTACCGCTTTGAATAAAAACGGGTCAAGACCTTTTTCATATTCAGTTTTTCTGACCCACAAAAAAACAACCGCATCAAAGTCCGGTGTTTGAAGAGGGTAGATGTAAACGCAACCCAAACACTGGCTTTCGTTAGAGTCCATCACCGTGTATGCAAATCCAATTCGTTCCTCGAATTCCTTTTGGTGTTGAATCAGATAAGCACGATTTTGTTCCAATGTTAAATCTTGAGGAGGCCACTCAGAACCAGGACCAAAAATGCCTTTCAAGTGATTAACACTTGAGATGACCGCGTCAAAATCTTTTTCAGCATCGTTTACAGTAAGTTTTCGCAATTTGAATCTCTTTGTTTCAAACTTTTCCGGAATCTTAAAATCTAGTGGAACAAAGGATTCGCCCATAAATCTACTTAAAGGCACTAAAGATTAAAAAGTAAATTATCGCCTCAGTCCGCCCATCTTTCGTCATCGCTTGCGCTCTGTGTCATCGTCAGATCATCATTGGCAAAAGAATTAGGTTGTAAAAGGCTTTAAAGAATAGGCATTGTCTCAATTTTGCAGGTTTATTTTAAATCATCTTTTTTGTCAATTTCTTTTATTGTTCCATCGCTTACGTTTAGAATTCGCTGTGCGATTTTTTCAATGAAATACCTGTCGTGCGATATTGCCAAAATTGCACCTTTGTAATTCAAAAAAGCGTTTTCAATAATTTCACAGGCATCAACATCAAGATAATTTGTAGGCTCATCAAGCAAAAGCAGATTTGGTTTTTTAATAAGTATTTTAAGCAAGTTAAGTCTGGATTTTTCACCCATTGATAGTTTGGAAATATTTCTAGACACTTCTTCATTAGTAACAAATCCCAGCATGGACAATTGTTGACGTGTTTTGGCATGGTCTTTAAACAAAGGATATATTTCATCATACAGTGTTGAATTAATTTTCAGATCTTTGAGTTCCTGGTCCACGTATCCAAGCTTTGCCTGCGGATCCAAAATTACTTCACCTGAAATTTTTGGAACGCGTCCCTCAATTGTTTTGAAAAGAGTGCTTTTGCCAATTCCGTTTTCTCCAATTAAAATAATTCGCTGACTTAGCCCAATATTAAAATCGATATTGGAAATGAGTGGTTTTTCATATCCAACACATAGATTGTCCAATTCCAAAACCACAACCGATTGAATTGGTGTTGCTTCAAAAAATGCTGTGAATTTTGACCTATCCAAATCTGGCCTTTCAACAAGTTCGCGCTTTTTCAAAAGCTTTTCACGATATTTTCCCTGCTTAACTTTCTGCGGGCTTTTGCCAAGTCTTGCTATCTTGTCTTTTTGAATTGCAATATATTTTTTTTCCAGAGCATAAGCTGTTTTTTGCGCATTGAATGTTGATTCGCGCGTTTTTACATAGGCAGAATAATTGCCGTTGTACTTAATCCATTTTCCGTTCTCTATTTTTAGAATTGTATCACACACTCGGTCCAAAAAATAACGGTCATGAGTTACCATAAGCACTGTTCCCTTAAAGGCAA
>DAOWAC010000114.1 GCA_030634785.1 Chloroflexota bacterium
ACCCAAACACCAAGACCAATATTATACTCAGGAGTAATTTCTCTAAAAACAAGAACAGAAGCCTGCCTTTTCTTTTTCTCTAAATACTCACAAACCGCAAGCCTTGCAGAATAGTAAGCGCCTGAAATGTCCGAAGCATAAGTTTTTCTTCCGGCATAAAATTCATGGTCTTGAACTACATGAATCTTTCCAGCATCCTTTTCCTGATACCAATAACTTCCAGGAATCCATGCTTCAAGATTTTCAAAAGCCCAGCTTCCAGGAATAAGCAAAATGAAAAAACGATTGCCAAGATATTCGGATATAAAAAGCTGAATTTCTCCAAGCTGTTGAAAGAATTTTATTTTTTCAACCAATGCCTTGCTTACAGTATCATCAGTTGCCGTTATTGACCATCTTGTAGGCACAAATTTCCGATTCTTTCCAATCCCAAGAGTTCCAGCGCTCAAAAGCTTGTGAAGACGACTAATATGAAAACCTGAATTGTATAAGGAAATTATTGCATCGGTTGATTTGAGATCTGTATCTGACACAGCATAATCAATCTTTTTTGGAATGCTTGGATTTTCATCAAGTTTCATTTTAAGCAAAGGAGCACTTGGACCCATTGGAGCAACCCGTTCACTAAATGAAATATTTGATTTTGGTGTTGACTTAAGTTTGATATCAACAGCTATTGGTTTTGTTGACATTGCAAGCTCCTGCATTTCAACAAGACTATAAGACGGGTTTGCAGCTTCCTTGATGTCAATTGGTTTGTTTCCTCGCAAAAGCTGTTCCCTGAAAGAAATTATTTCCTCAGAGGGAAGACCAAACCATTGTTCAGGAATGTCAAATTTGGCAGTGTCAAAAACTTCAGTAGGACTTAGGGGAGCAATCTGAACCTTTGGATAATTTGTCCAGCTTACAAACAATGACGGAGGACTGCTTCCTACAAACTCGTTTCCCTTAATGTTTGAAACAGACTTGTGCCTTGCAGAATTCTTTTTTAGAATAGGACAATAACTTAAACCGCATAAAAGCTTCCCCTTACATCTAATGCACAATTTTGGTGAAATCATTTTTTGTCACTATATTATTTCGTTTATTAAAAGAATTAAATAGTAAGCATAGTAAGTTTCCGGTAAAAAGGCAAGCTTTTTATTTAAGAAACGTGGTAATAGTTGCATTATGCCAAAGAAAAAGACTACAAAAAAGCATGCAAGAAAAAACCATGCAAGAAAAACTCATTCTAGAAAAACAATGAATGCTGTTGATGTTTTTTCAGAATCAATTAAAGCAACCTTTGACCTGAACATTTTTGTAATTCCATTAATAACAATTGTTTTTGGACTAATCGCAGTGTTAGGAATCGGAATTGTTTCCATACCATTTATTGCAATAGGCATAGGCTTTGCAACAGCAGCCAATATTGCGCCATTGATTGCGGTTGCAATAATTGGCTCGATTGTAATAGTTGCATTGATTATTGTGGCAGCAGCTATAATTAGTGGTTTTTATTACAAAAGCATTGACCAATACCTTAAAGAAAAAAAGGTTTCAATTGAAGAAAACATAAAATTTGCTTTTGGAAAATGGCAAAAGCTTGTTGGAGTTACACTGATTGAAATGCTTGTAAGCATTATCATAATGTTTTTGATAATAGTTCCGGCAATGTCATTCATAATCGGAGCCGATGTAATACCGCCAGATATTGTTACAACAGCACTTGCATCAGCTTCTGAAACAACATTAATTACTGCACTAATACCTGCATTTGTTATACTTGCACTGGCATTTATGGTTTTGATGGCAATAATGCTTTTCATAAACCCCTTGCTTTTCTTATGGTTTCCAACAGCAGTATTTGAAAAAAAGCCTGCTTTTGAATGTGTCAAAAAAGGATATGATACAGGAAAGACAAAATACTTTAGGAATTTTGGAGCCCTGATTTTAATGGGAGTTGTCGGAACCATTGTAGTAGGCGTGCACATGGTTGACCCAACAGTAATAATAGGAATTGTTTTAGGAATCTGGATTGAACTTGCCTCAATTATAATGATTGTTAAAATTTACAAAGAAGGAGCATAAACGGGAAATCATTATTGTTTTAAATAACATAAGAACCTATTTCTTTGAATATGGCAAAAGTTGACTGGAAAAAGGAAGAGGACAGAAAACGGTTTTGGCACAGCACAAGCCATGTCCTGGCAGAAGCAGTAAAAGAACTTTATCCAAAAGCCAAGCTTGCAATAGGCCCGGCAATTGAAGAAGGATTCTATTATGATTTTGACACAAAGCCATTCAAGCCAGAGGACTTGGAAAAAATTGAAAAAAAGATGGCTGAAATAATTAAATCAAACGAAAAGTTTGTAAAAAAAGAAATTACAAAAGAACAGGCGTTAAAACTTTTTAAAAACGAGCCATACAAAATTGAACTCATAAAAGGATTGCCAGGAAAAAAAGTTTCAACTTACACAAGCGGAAAATTTATCGATTTATGCAAAGGACCACATCTTGAAAGCACTAGCAAGATTGGAGCAGTAAAACTTTTGCGAGTTTCAGGCGCTTACTGGAAAGGAAGCGAAAAAAACAAAATGCTTCAAAGAATTTACGGAATAAGTTTTCTTGACAAAAAAATGCTGAGAAAATGGCTTTTTGCAAAAGAAGAAGCTGAAAAAAGAAACCACCTAAAGCTTGGAAAAAGGCTTGATTTGTTCAGCATGCAGCCTGAAGCACCAGGATGCGTTTTCATTCACCCAAACGGAATGGTTATATGGAACGAGCTTGTGAAATTTTGGAAAGACGAACACAGAAAAGCAGGATATGTTGAAGTAAACACCCATATTATTTTGAAAAAAGAACTCTGGGAAAAAAGCGGACACTGGAATCACTACAAGGAAAATATGTACTTTACCAAAATTGACAACGAGGACTTTGCAGTGAAGCCAATGAACTGCCCTGGAGGCATTTTGATTTACAAAACAAAAAGAAGAAGCTATAGAGAACTGCCATTAAGAGTAGGAGAACTTGGAACAGTGCACAGACATGAATTAAGCGGAGTGTTAAACGGTTTGTTCAGAGTAAGAAAGTTTACACAGGACGATGCACATATTTACTGCACTGAAGAACAAATCGAACAGGAAATAATAAACATTATTGATTTGGTTGACAAATTTTACAAGGTGTTTGGATTCAGCTACCAAGTCGAATTAAGTACAAGACCTGCTGACGCAATGGGAAACAAAAAAATGTGGGACATGGCAGAAGATGCATTGAAAAAAGCATTGAAGAAAAA
>DAOWAC010000056.1 GCA_030634785.1 Chloroflexota bacterium
ACCACAGGCAGCAGAAAAGCTGATAAAAGCAGGATACAAAACCCTTGAAGCGATGGCTGTTGCGTCACCAATGGAATTAATTGAAGCAGCAAGCCTTGGACAGGTTACCGCAGACAAGGCAATCAAAGCAGCAAGAGATGCTTTGGAAATGGGTTTTGAAACCGCTGATGTTCTTGCAGAAAAAAGAAAACTTGTAGGCAGAATTACTACAGGAAGCAAAGAAGTTGACGCACTCTTAGGAGGAGGCATTGAAACACAGAGCATTACAGAAATTTATGGAAAGTTTGCAAGCGGAAAGAGTCAGTGGTGTTTTGAAACAGCCGTAACTGTTCAGTTGCCTGTAGAAAAAGGAGGTCTTGACGGAAACTGTCTTTACATTGATTCAGAAAACAGTTTCAGACCTGAAAGAGTAATTCAGGTAGCAAACCATCTGGGTCTTGATGTCGATAAAGTCCTGAAAAACGTTTTTGTCGCTCGTGCCTATAATACAGACCACCAGATGCTTCTGGCAGACAAAGCAGACGATATGATTAAAAGCAAAAATATAAAGCTCGTAATCGTTGACAGTCTTATGGCACAGTTTAGATCAGAATTTGTTGGAAGAGGCACACTTGCAAACAGACAGCAGAAACTAAACAAGCATTTGAGAACATTAATGAAACTTGCAGAAATGAACAATATTGCAATACTTGTAACAAACCAGGTAATGCAAAGGCCTGACATTCTTTTCGGAGACCCTACAGCACCTGTTGGAGGAGAAGTTTTGGCACACGCAAGCAAAACAAGACTTTATCTAAGAAAAGCAAACAGGATACTAGGGTTGCAAAACTTGTTGACTCGCCTTCATTACCAGACGGAGAAGCAATCTTTAGAGTAACAGAAAACGGATTGGAAGACATTTAAATGTCTTTCAAAAATTCTTTTTTTATTATTCTTCAACCTTAAAGACTTCTGCGCACTCATGAACTGGTCGTACAGTCTTCATTCCAATTGCCTGACCTTTTGCAACCTTGATTTTAGAATAATCTATCTGCATGACGCCAACAACTTGTTCAAATTTATAGCCCCCATACTTGAATTTGAGCTCGTCACCAACTTTTATTGACGCAGACAATTCTATTACTGCCACGCTTATTTTGCCAAAGAAGTGCTTTACTTCTCCAATAAGTGTTTTTACCAAAACAATCCCTCAAAATAAGAGTAATGCAAAGTTTTTAAAAAATGCTTTAATGTTATTATTTACGTGGACTAGGTTGGGGCATTAGCGGTGCCTTGTTACCAGAAACCCGCTTTACGCTGGGACCGAAGCCTGGGAAGAGGTTTACTGAGTTGGACAAAATCACGGCATTGTTGCTATGACCTTTTGTCCTCTTAGATTTTTTGCTGTTATGAATCCCGCCAGACCCGGAAGGGAGCAACGGTGGTAATAACGAAAAATGCTTTGAGGGTCGCGAAAGCAAGCGCATGTTGTGGCTAATTTTGTTCAGCCCTTGTAGATCCATTTTTGGGCGTGTTCACACTTAACAACCTTATTTTGCCTATTTTTGCCCCGAAACACTTAAATATAAGAAAAACAATTATTTGGGATATGGCAGAAGGAAAGAAAAGTGTTTCTGAAATAATTGCCGAAATGAGACAAGAACTAAGGGAAGATGGCGGTGAAGACGCAGAGCTTTTTGCACCATATATTTCAAAGCTAAAACCAGTGAAAAAAACTGTGAAAAAGAAAGCAAAGCCTAAGGCAAAGAAAAAAGTTGCGAAGAAAAAAGTAAAGAAAAAGCCTGCAAAAAAAGCTGTGAAAAAGAAGCCTGCAAAGAAGAAAACAAAGAAAAAGCGCTAACGCCTTTTAACTGATTCAACAGTTTCCCTTTCAAGCACACTTAAGGCTTTTTGTAATATTGATACAAGAACCCAACCTGTTTCTGAAGCAACAAATGTTCTGCCAGGAATTGTTAGCTTTAAATGAACAGAATGCTTTGTTTTGGCTCCGTCTGTTTCATGCTGTTTAAAATGAGCATGCAAAAGCATTTCGTTATTTGTTATTTTTTGTAACTTATCAAATGAAAGAATTAATGCCGATTCTATTTTGCTTTTGTCAAAAGAATCAACTTCTGGTAAATTGCTTGCCTCAATTTTTCTACCTTCAAAATCCATTGTTTAAAACCCCTCCACAAGATCTTTTATTGCAGATTCCTGATTGTCTGCTTTAATTATTCCAGAAGCAACAAAGACTCCTTTGGTGCCAAGCTCTAATGCCTTTTTGACATCAGAATTATTTTTTATCCCTGCACCGGTAATAACCTCTATTTCCGGAGCAATTTCTTTAACTGCCTTTACAGAATCGGTTATAAGCTCTGGATTTGCAGTGCTTACACTTATATCTCCACCAATTAATTCCGGTGGCTCTACAGCTATAAGATCTGGCTTTTGAGCAAAAGATGCAATCTGTTTTGCTCTCTCAATGTCTTCTGCACAAACCATCACAATCAAACCAAGTTCTTTTGCTCTTCCAATTGCCTTTTCAATAAAATCATTATCGTGCTTGTTTTCAGCATGGTTTAATACTGTTCCAACAACACCTGCTTCTTTTACGGCCTCAGGAAGAATGTGTCCAGTATTGCTTCCGAAAGAAACAGGATCAATGTGTTGCGCAAACACAGGAAGTTTCACTGCTTTGGAAACAATAGTTATATCAACAGCCTGAACAACCAGTGCAATTGAAGCACTTTCTTCGTCTGCAATTTTTTGAGCTTTTTCAGCCAAAGCAACAGCATTTTTTCCAGTTGACTCAGAATACGTTTTAAAATTTATAAATAAAACAGGTAGTTTAAGATTCATTGAAAATCACCAAAAAAAGAAAGAGCAAGAGTTATTTAAACTTTTTCGCAGCAACTTTATTAAATGAGGTAAAATATGAGTAAAAAAGCAGTAATTCTGAAAATAGCCGGAAACAAAAAACAGGCTGAAAAAAAAGGAAAACAACTTATTGAAAAAGCATACGGTCTTGCAGAAAAAACAATTGACTCAAAAGGCACCAAAGAAAAAAAGAGCTTTGAGCACGCTGAAAGAGTTGCAGAAAAACTGTTCGAACTTGGTTTTGACAACACAACAATTGCAGCAGGACTTGTGTGTAAATTGTATTCAGAAACAGAAATTCCACAGGAAGAAATGTTAACAGAACTTGGAAAAGAATTAGAATCAATCGCTACAGATTATGGAAAAATTAAACAAATTGAAGGAAAAAACTTTGGTAAAATAGATAACAAAATTCTTTCAACAATTATTCTGGCAACTGCCAGAGACCTTAGATCAATTTTCATAAAGTTTGCTGCAAGGCTTGATAGCCTAGAAAACGGAAATTTTAGCAAAAAAGAACTTGCAAAAAGAGCAGAAGGAGCGCTTCGTATTTATGCACCAATATGTCAAAAGATGGGACTTTACAATTTACAATCAATGCTTGAAGACAGTAGCCTGAAAATACTTAAACCAGACACCTATAGTAGAATTAGTTCGTTTTTAGGAAAAACAAGAAAGACAAGAAACAAAGAAGTTGAAATGGCAATTGTAGAATTTTCGTCATATATTAAAGAAAGACCATCTGTTTCAATTGAAGGCAGGGCAAAAAGTATTTACTCAATATACGAAAAAATGGAAGAACAAGGAAAAGAGTTTAAAGAAATTTATGACATTGTAGGAATTAGAATTATTTGCAATAGTGTAAGAGAATGTTATGAAGTTTTGGGAATAGTTCATTCAGAATACAAAACTATTCCAAACCAATTCACAGACTATATTGCAAACCCGAAAAAAAATGGCTACAGAAGTATTCACACAGCAGTTGAATGGAAAGGAAAACATTTAGAAGTTCAAATAAGAACGTGGGAAATGCACTATGAATGTGAAACAGGACTTGCTGCACACTGGAATTATAAAAAATATGCAAAAGACAAATTTTTTGACAAAAGACTTAGTCTGATAAAACAGCTTGTTGACTGGCATAGAACAGCAAGAAATTCTGAAAGTCTTACCCACAGTCTTAAGATGGGATTTGGACAAAACAAAATTTTTGTGTTTACACCAAAGCACGAAGTGATTGTGTTACCAGAAGGAAGTTCACCATTAGATTTTGCTTTTGCAATTCACTCAGACCTCGGAGTAAAATGTCTCAGAGCAAAAGTTAACGGAAAAATTGTACACTTATCACACAAGCTTGAAAATGGAGACAGTATTGAAATAACTACTGCAAAACATTCAATGATAAAAAGACTATGGCTTAGCATTGCAAAATCACACAAGGCTCAGGTAAAAATAAGACAAAAACTCGGAATAAAACCCAGTAAAAAAAGTATTATTGAAAACAAAGTAGAAAATCTTACAAGTGATGCAAATACAAGAATTGCAAAATGCTGCAATCCTGTTCCAGGCGACGAAATTGTTGGTGTAAGAACAACAAAAAGAAAAATTTCGGTTCACAGAACAAATTGCGGAAATGCTGCAAGAGTAGCAAAAAACAAAAGAATCAAAATAAACTGGGATCTTGCAAAAAAAGATTATATTGTTGAAATAAAAGTAAGAGCAAGAGACAGTCCAGGCACACTTCCATCAATTCTAAAAATTCTTGAAAAAAGCAATGTTACCATTACCGCAACAGATGCAAAAGCAAGCAGTAACAATGTACTACAATGTAAATTTAGTATTAAAATAAAAAACCTTGAACAACTTGATGGAATAATAGAAAAAATTGGAAACATTCCAACAGTGTTTGAAATAGAAAGAGAATAAATAAACTAACTAAATTTTATTCTTTTAATTCTAATGAAGCCAGTAATGCTTATTACAATATAGTCTGCCCTGAATGTAAAGAGCAAATGATTGAAAGAAAAAAACCAACATACTCCATATTACTCCCTTGAATTATAAACTCTAAAAGTATTAAAAGTTCTACTACTGGTAATTATTGTGCAAAATCCAACAAAAATTGTTTTAAACAAAAGCGCAGAAACAATCATCAATCAGGAGTTTTTAAACAAAACCCTAAATGAAGAAAGTTATTTATAGAATTTGTTAATATGTTATACTATGATTAAAACAGAAAGTGCTGGTGGAATTATTTTGAAAGAAAATACTGTGCTTGTTGTTAGCCAGCACGGTACTTCTTGGTCTTTGCCAAAAGGACACCTAGAGAAAGGTGAAAACAAAATTCAAGCAGCAAAAAGAGAAATTTATGAAGAAACAGGAATAAAAGATTTAAAACCAATCAAAGAACTTGGAAGCTATCAAAGACACAAAATAGACAAACAGGGTAAAGAGGATAAAAACGAATTCAAGACTATTTACTTCTTCTTGTTTAAAACAACTCAAGAAATCGTAAAACCTATTGACCCAGAGAATCCCGAAGCAAGATGGGTAGCAAAAGAAAAAGTTGCAGATTTATTGACCCATCCTAAAGATAAAGAATTTTATCTATCTGTTATAGATAAAATTTGCCAATAAATTATTTTTCCTGCCCAAAAAGTCTGCCTACAAAGTTACTTATTGACAAAGCCGAGTATTGTGAAATATTTTAATTTACCTACAAAAATCCAATGCAAACAAAGCCAAAGGAATTTACCTACAAGCCCAAAGAAAGCAAAAAGTATATTAAGCTTTGAGTCATTTATAATTTAGTTTAATTGGAATAGGAGTGAATTTAATATGGAACGAATCAAAACAGGAATTACAGGACTTGATGGACTTATTGAAGGCGGTTTTCCCGCAGGAAGAAGCGTTTTGATAAGCGGAGCATGTGGAACAGGAAAAACTATTATGTGCATGCAATATATTTACAGCGGAGCACTTGAATACAACGAACCAGGAGTTTATGTTACACTTGATGAAAGACCAAACCTCATAAGAGAAGACGTACTGAGATTTGGCTGGGACCTTAAATCACTTGAAGAAAAAAATATGCTAAACATTGTCGACGGAAGCATTGCAAAATTGGGAATGCCATCCGAAGAAGAATACAGCTTACCAGTAACAGGATATGATGTTGACAAACTCTTGCTTGAAATCATGCGGGTAATTAAAAGAATTGAAGCAAAAAGAGTTGTAATTGACAGCATTCCAGCACTTGGATTCAATTTTGAAAACCCGACAGAAGTAAGAAAAGCAATTCTAAAACTTAGCTACATGCTTATGAGAAGCGGAGTAACATCCATACTTGTTTCAGAAATGCAGGAAGGCATGAACAAATTTGGAAAATACGGTGTTGAAGAATATGTAGTGGACGGAGTAATAGTATTGCACTATATGGGAGTAGGAACTCAGAGTAATAGAACAATGCATATTAGAAAAATGAGGGCAACAAAACATTCTGAGGATTTGCACCCGCTTGAAATAACAGAAAAAGGAATTTCGGTTCACAAAATTGAAGAAGAATACGGCGAAGTCTAAGTTGCCATTATTCTTTAATCCAATTCAATCAATTACCAGTTTCTTTTAGTCTAGACAAGCATTTTTCTTTTCCCAAAGCAAGAATTAACAAACCCGCTCTTGGTCCAGATTCCTTTCCTGTTAAGGCAAGGTAAATCGCCTTAAACAACTGCTTTGGTTTTACACTATTTGCCTTTGCTTCCTCAAAAATTGCCTGCTGCAGTTCATTAGCAGAATCAAGTCCTGAAAGCTTTTTTGCAACAGTTGGCAAAAGCTTTCTTGCAGAAACATCCATTGCACTGGTTTCCTTTTCTGAAAGGGATTCAAGAAAAGAAATTTTAAATTCCTGCGGAGCATATTTTTCAAGCCAGCCACGCGCCATTTTAATACGCTCAGTTAA
>DAOWAC010000038.1 GCA_030634785.1 Chloroflexota bacterium
AAGCGCAGAAGACTATAGAAAAAAGCTTCAGGTTGATTACGGATGCTCTAACGAAAAGGAGCCCTATTGCTCGCAATCAATGCATATAAAGTCTCCTCTGTTTTATTCTGAAAAATCAATAAAAATAGTTGATTCTATAAAGAAAAGTAAAAAAGAATGTTTTTTACTGGTAAAAGGAAACACAAAAATTGATAAATGGTGTGCAAATTATTATCGTAACAAATTTGTAAAAATCATTACTGGAATCCCCTGCGCAAAAAATTGTGATTTGATGGTTTTAGGAGACCAATTCACCGAGATGTATTATCCAAAAGATTTAATTAGAATGATTGACAGAAAGTATAGTGCTGCCAAAGAAATGTCAGCCGTTAACATACCAAAATTTTTTAAAGAAATTTATCAGAAAAAGACTAAAATAAAATTCACCGTTACAAAAAATAAAACTATCGCAGAGGAAGTAAGAAAATATATTTTAACATTTTTTAAAAGTAAAAAGAAACAAAAAAACAGGTGTTGAGTTAAAAATGACAAAGCAAACCCAGAACAGAAAAACTGAGCATTTGCAGATTGGAATTAAAGAAAATGTACAATTCAAAGAAAAAACAACTGGACTTGAAAAACTTTCTTTTAAAAATATTGATCTAGATTACAAAACCTTACCCGAAATTGACAAGAAAGATATTAACTTGGAAACAGTATTTTTAGGCAAAAAATTCAACGCCCCTTTAATGGTTGAAGCAATTACAGGTGGAATTGAAGAAGCGAAAAAAATAAACAAAGACATTGCAAAAGCCTGTGAAGAACTTGGAATTGGAATGGGTTTGGGAAGTCAAAGGGCAATGATCGAAGACCCCTCCCTAAAAGACACTTATTTTGTAAGAGATGTTGCTCAAAGCATTTTTCTTGCAGGAAATATTGGGGTAACAGAACTGGGAAAGTATTCTGTAGAGGATTTAGAAAAAGCAATTGAATCAGTTAAAGCAGATGCCTTGGCAATTCATGTTAATTCTGCACAGGCAGCAATGCAGCCAGAAAAGGAAACAGATTTTAAGGGAAGGTTGAAAGAAATTGAAAAACTTGCAAAAGAATTTAAGAAACCTGTTTATGTAAAAGAAGTTGGTCATGGAATAGATTTTGAAACAGCAAAAGCTCTTGCAAAAACAGGAATAAAAGCAATTGATGTAGGCGGAGCAGGAGGAACAAGCTGGACTGCAATAGACTCAAAAAGAGGAAACAAAAGTATCGGAGAAACCTTTTGGGAAATTGGCGTTCCAACAGCTGAAAGTATTGTGCAATGCAGAAAAGCGTTCAAAGGAAAAATTATTGCCTCAGGCGGAATTAGAACAGGATTGGATTGTGCAAAAGCAATCGCATTAGGAGCAGACATCGGTGGTTTGGCATTGCCTGTATTGAAAGCTCAAGAAAAAGGCGGCAGCAAAGCAGTAAAAGAATTACTTGAAAAAATTATTGAAGAATTACGTATTGCAATGTTTTTAGTTGGTGCAAAAAACCTTAAACAATTAAAAAACAAAATAATTATTAGATCTAGTGATTAAAAAAATCTTTTCCAGATTTGCTTTTTTTAAGAAATCTAATAGCGTTTTGGAACCAAATTGGATATTTAGTCGGAAAATTCTCTAAATCAGTTAATACACCATTAGCAGACTTAAAGATAAGCTGGCCTTCAATTTCTTTTATATTGGGAAAAAGTTTTCCGTTGAATACAGCAATTGAAGCAAAACCAAATTCATTTTCACAAGTTCCATCTTTATAATCTTTTTTGTAAGAAAAACTAGCAAACCAGTTCAAAGAAATTTCTTTAGAAATTGAGTACTCATCTCTTAAAGCTCGCCATGCAGCTTGATTACGAGTTTCACCTTTGAGAATATGGGTAGCAGGCGTGTCAAACACACCGTTATCTATTTTATTTTTTTGTCTTTTATGTAAAATTAATTGCTTTTTATCATTAAACAACAAAATTTGGATAGCTAAATGTTTTATTCCTGGTGATTTGTGAGCCTCTTTTCTACTAACAATTTCGCCAGTAGCTTTTCCTTTTGAATCAACAACAATCATTAACTGATTTGCTTTATCTAGTAATTTTTTATTCATAAAATAATTAAATTACACTTTAAAAGAATAAAAACTAACCCAATATCTTTCTTGCGCGTAGAATTGGAAGGTTTTGCCCTTCAAGCAGTTGCTTTATTCTGGCCTTTTCCTTGCCCAATCCTTTCCAGTCAAGGATTATTGCTTCTGGTTTTGGAGAAGTTGCTTCAATTGCTTTTTGAAGCATTTCCTTGTTGAAAGAGGGTAAGGCATAACTTGGACAAATGTGGCCCAGGGCATAATCTGTTCGTAGGACAACTTTTGTAAAAGAAGGACAGTAGTGTCCTCCACCTAGGGCAATTGCTGATTTGAAATTGCCTTTAAGAGAGGTTGATGAAAGAATTGTGTTTGCAATTGCTTTTGCTGCTTCCTTGTTTCCCCACTGCCTTTCGCAGCTTCCAAGTTCGATGAAAACAGTTGGCTTGGAGAGCAGAGGACCATGGTGTGTTGCTTCAAGGGAAATATCATACAGTGGAGGTTTTTCCTCTTTTTGCATGGCGCAAAGGTAATTTTTTATTAGAAAAGAATTTGTTGGAGCAAGTGTTTTGTCTTTTCCACCATATTCTGCTTTGTTCCAGTTTCCAATAGAGTGAACTGTAAGGGTTGGCTTTTCAGATTCTGATTTGTGCAATGAAGCAAATATTAGAAAGTCTGCGTCAATATTGTTTACTTCGTCAGCAAAACACTGGTTTCCCTCAATAAAATGCATGCGCATATTGGATGGAAAATTGCCTTCAAGAAAAGAAGCAATGTTCATTCCTGCTTTGTCTTCTTTTGATACTACGATTACAAACTGCATGAAAATCACTTTAGTACTAACCGTTTATTAATTCAAGTTTTTTGCTTTTCATTAAATCGGTCGGACTTACTCTTAAAGGATGCACTTTTGGAACAAGGTTTGCACCAGCTTTTTCAAAAAATTCTGCAATAGGAGTTGAACAAAGGTAACCAACATTTTTTGGATTTTTTACATTTATTCCGACAGTTCTTTGAGCGCCAACAATCAGCCTTGCTCTCTTGCCATGCCTGGTCTTCTTTTTTGCCATTGCCTTTGCAAGCAAAACTATTTTTTCTTTTTGCTCTCCTGAAAGTTTTGGTCTGAAAACAAATGGTTCAGGATAGTAATTTGACAGCGTTTCTGAGAGAACAATTCTTGCCCTTTCACCCAAGTCAAAAAACTTTCCTTTGCCAAGATAGAGAGAAACATGCATTGAAGGATAGCCAGTTATTGCACTAGAAATTATAGTGCCAGGATTGGTCCTGAATCTGGAAAAAGCAAGGTCTCCAACCTGCAAATCTGAAACCTTTATTGGTTTTGGTTTGTCCCAAAACCGATTCTTTTTTGACTTAGCAGGAACTCTTATTTTTCGAACAGCAGCTAAGGTATTTTTTCCAACCCTTGTTTTAAAAGTTGAACTAGGTTTAAGAGAAGAAAAAGGACTTGTTGTTCTTGGAGATTTTTTTCTTTTTGTCATTAAATCACTTCTTGTAAGAATTCGAAATTTTTTCCAAAACTTTTTCAATATCATTCAAGGATTCGTTAACTGGTTTTTTTACCCAAAAATTAAAGGATTCAGCAAGGTTATCAGGCTCTGATACAGGGCTGTTATTCAGAAAATAGCGATTTTGCTTCCTTTGCAGTAATTCAATCGCAATAAGCCTGTTTAAATGATATCTAAGCAGTTTTTCGCTTATTTTTTGATGGTGCTTGTCATCAATATATGCCTGAATATCCAAAGTGCTTGGATTCTGCTTTTTGGCAAGTAAGAAATGAAACAATGCATCCAAAACATTCAAAACAGTGTCTCTGGATTCCTTTTCAGAAATAAGACCAAAACTCAAAGCAAACCACCTAATCAAAGACCGCTTAGTAAGCTGAACAGAAGGAGGCAAATCCATCTTCTTCAGAATAAATGTCTTTCTTACAAGTTCTGATTCGGGAAATTCTGTCATTAACAAAACCTTTGGAAATAATCTTTTTCCTTTGCTAATACTTTATTCCAAAGAGGTATTTAAGGTTTTGCTTACCTTTTTAAAGCTTTGACTAAACAAAATGGTTTTTAAGCATTTCAGAGGGGAATTATTTTATGATTAATATAAGAACTACGTTCACACCTTTCAAATTAAAGATTAGCAGGCGAGAACCTGTTTCTCTCAGCATAGAAATTGAAAATGATGGAAAGGAGGTAGAAATTGTTTCATTGGAATTGAATTTGGGACAGCAGTTTAGTTTGGAAAAAACAGGCTTTAAAACTACGGCAGAAGTAAGAATTCCTGATTTTAAACCAGGTGATGTTAAAAAATTTTATTATGATATTTGGCCAAAGCAGGCAGCAAGACTTGGAATGCAACCAATAAAGCTTTTGGTAATAGAACATTATCAGGGCTTTAATTACGTGAAAAAAAAGTATGACAAAACACTTCATGTGAATGTTGAAGAATAATTGATTTGCAAATTTTATTCAAAAAAATAGGTTTTTTTTAACTATTCAATTTTCTTTTTTTCCAATTCAAGCAAGTGCATTTTTTCTCTGTATTCAAAAAGCTTTTTTCTGAAAAAATCTTCTTTAATTGTTTGTTTGAAGTATTCTGATTCAAGATTCTTTATTTTTTCACTAATATCTTCAACTTCTTTGTCAATTTCTTCAAACCTTTTTTCAATCTGTAATTGTTCGCCTGTTTTTTTAGGAGTTCTTGAAAAAAGTCTTTTTATCTTAGAAACAAAGCCAACGCCTGCGCCATGAACAGCATACTTTGATTCAGACGGAATCTTTTTTACTGCAAAAGCCTGTTTTCTTCGCTCAGTTTCAACATCCTGTTTTGCTTTTACAAGGTCTTTTTCCTGCTGTGCAATCTTTTTTGCAAGCTTTTCCCTCTGGCTTTTTTCTTTTGCAATTGAATGCTGTAATTTTGCAGCTCTGTTTGCACCCTTTAGTCTTTCCACTTTATGCAAAAGTTTTGAAAGTTCGTGCGTTCGCTTAAGACCATAAATTGCAATTATTGCCGCTATAATAATGGCAACTGCAATGATAATTGTTGACAAAGGCAATGGTTCTTCTACAGAAAATAGAATTGTTGTTGTTCCGCTGTTTCCAATAGAATCATTGGCTGTAATTATAAGAAAGGCTCCTTCCAAATCAGAAGTTGAAAAAAGATAATGTCCCGAAAAAATATTGCCTGAAGCAGTTAAAGGAATTGACACTCCGTTTATTTCTGCAGAAACATTTGCATCCACAACAGATTCATTATTGTCATAAACAACCCTAAACTTTAATTCAAGCTTTTTTCCAACCAATACCTTTGGCTCAGCCGGTTCAATTAACACTGCTTTAATACTGCCTTTTTCAATTTCGAGAACAAGGTCTTCAACTCCAACAAACTCTCCTTTTGAAGCAAGGAAAGAAAGTGTTTGGATTCCCAAAACAACATCTGCAGGAACAGTATAAGAACCAGAATAATTTCCGGCAC
Source organism: Chloroflexota bacterium (assembly GCA_030634785.1). Lineage (GTDB taxonomy): Archaea > Iainarchaeota > Iainarchaeia > Iainarchaeales > JAFCCL01. The sequence goes on from DAOWAC010000038.1 coordinate 5,578, forward strand.
CAGTACTTTCAAACTCAATTTCGTTGCCCTCTGAGTCAGTTAATAAAAGTTCTGCTCCCTCAACAGGGTTTCCGTCAAGATCTTTCAAAATAATATTAAGATCAATAATCTGACCCCTTTTAACAGCATTAAAATCTGAAACAAATTCAAACAAAAACTGCTTTTGCTCAGAAAAAACACAGGACGCAGAACAGGTACCAGGATTGTTGCACACGTCCTTTGTGGCAAGCTTTGAATCATCACAGTCGGAATCACTAGAGCAAACAATGTCACAAGCCTCGTTTGAACAGGTTGCAGTACAGGAACCTGCACCAAGGCAGACATCATTTGTTGTCAAATCACCATCATCACAATCAGCATTGGTTTCACATTCTGGAGCACAATAATTGTAAATACAATGGGCTCCGCATCCGCCTGGATGAATGCAAATATTCTTTGTATCTGAATCAAAATCATCACAATCCAAATCAGAATTACATTCAGGAGTACAAACAACATTGGTACAGTTTGCATCACAAGCCCCTGCATTATTGCAAGTGTCAATAGTTGTTGCAAGCCCATCACTACAATCTGCGTTTGCAAAACATGCTGGTGTGCAGCCTTCATAAGAACAGGACGCAGAACAGGTTCCTGCATTAGCACAGATATCAGCACTTAAAGAATTTGAATCATCACAATCGGCATTCGTTGAACAAGCAATTGCACAAGCACTATTACTGCAACTTGCATCACAAGCCCCTGCATTATTGCAAACATCGGTTGTCAACGAATTTGAATCATTACAATCACCATCAGAAGAACAAACAGGAACACAAACATTTGAACAAGAAGCAGAACAAGTTCCAGCATTAGAACAAGTATCAGTTGTAGAAGAATCACTATCATCACAATCAGCATCAGCATGACATGTAATAGGACAAAGAGTGTGAGTGCATGCAGAAGAACAAGTACTTGGATTTGTACACTCGTCAATGGTGAGAGAATTGCTGTCGTCGCAATCGGAATTTGCGTCACAGGCATAAATACAATAACTAAAAGTCGTTTCTGCAGAACTGTCATTGTTCACTCCATCAGAAATCAAAAAAGTACCTGTTTCAGTTAAGGCATCGGAACCAGTCTTGAAAACAAAATAAAAAACATCAGAATCGCTGTTTGCAACCGAACACTTGTCTGTAAAAGTACATACAACATCGTCTCCAGAGGTCGAAACAACCCCCGCCTGGTTTACATCACTGTCATCAACGCAACCACATAAAGACAGGATTGCATCAGAACCCAAAACATTACTTGCAGAATAAACATTCTGGAAAACAAACTGGTCAGGACTTCCAGCTGGATTTCCACTGTTTAAAACACTTAATTCAAAACGATAATCTGTTGAAAGAAGAAGATTTGTACCACAAGAAGCAGATACTCCAAGAATATCAACACCTATACAAATGCCAGTACCAGAACCCAAAACATTACTGTCAGTCTGATAAACACTTAAAGTGTCAATTGAATAATTTACAGCAGCAAAACAGGTACCTGCTGTAAGCAGAAAAAATGCCACAATAACAAATGATGCAATCTTATGATTCATTTAGTATATAAAGAACTAAAATAGTATTTAAATTATCCTACAGCAAAAAGAGAAAGAGTTAAAAAGCTCAAAGATTACAAAAACTAATCAAGAGGAATTTTTACCATGAAAAAAAGACTTCAAATTAGAAGAGCAAACGTGAAAAAAAATAATAGGATATTTGGCATAGTAACCAAACCAGCGAACCGCACAAAAAAGAAGCCAACAATACAAAAAGCTCCCACCAACAGGCAAAAAACCAAACAAGCACTTATAAAAGCAGGATTGCACAAATCAGGACCTGAAAGAAAAAGATTGCATGCTGCAATGGAACAACGTGTAGGTTACAAGATTCCAAAATTGAGTGACACGGTTTCAAAACCAAGTAGGTACACAACAAAAAAAAGAGTAATAGATTATAAGGTCGAAACAAAAACAATCCCAGGAGAAAAAAAACTTGTTGGATTCAGAATAAACCACTGGGGTTTGAACAGAGGACCTGTTTACAAGGATGGACCAAGCAAAACAAGAGTTATAAGCAAGAAAGCAATTAGTGAAAGACTAGCCATAAAAAAACAAACAAAGAAACGAAGTGGTTCTGAAAGAAGCGGAAAAGACAGAACAAGCCACAAAACAGGAACAATGAAGGCAAGAAAAAGCAGGGCAAAATCACGCGGAATGAAAGTACAAAAAGAAACAAGAAAAAAGAAAAACAAGAAAAAATAAGCAATTCTTATACATAACTTATTTATTTTCCTTTGACCAACTTTCCGGTTGCCCCATGAGGGAAAGAATGTTTTTCCTAAAGTAAAAGATTATTGTAAGGGGTTTTTAGAGAAAAAATTAACTGGCTATAAGGACAACACTATGTTATGTAGTTAGATGCTACATAATAGATGTGGTTTTTACTAATTTTTAGACATATTTAGACTAGGGCAAACAATGACTAAAATTTGCATAAAAATAAGAAATTTGGAGCTTTTTGCAAAATTGACAAAAGAGTGCCCTGAAACTGCAAAAAAATTTTTGGAGCAACTTCCGATAAGCGGATTAGCTCAGAGATGGGGCGAGGAAATCTACTTTCAGGTGTCGTTCGATATAGCCTTAGAGTCAGGGAGAGTGGAGTGCGAACCTGACAAAATAGGCTTCTGGCCTGACGGACCAGCAATAGCTATTTTCTTTGGAAAGATTCCTGTTAGCACCGGAAGTAGACCAAAGACTTTTTCTCCATGCAATTTTTTTGCGCGGCTTTCAGGAAGCCTAAATAAGGAAGCCTTGAATGTAGTTAAAGATGGCGAAAAATACTGATATCCAAGACAAACAAAGCTTGACTTCTACATAACAGATTTCTGTTTGT
>DAOWAC010000162.1 GCA_030634785.1 Chloroflexota bacterium
AATAAAAAACATTTAAATGGTTGAACTGGGGGTAAAGGTTTTTACAAAAGTAATATTTGAATATAATAATCTGCTCATTCGCTGCAAAAAAAGTAAAAACCGTTTGAGAGTCCATAAAATGAGTTTTGCCAAAGAAACATATTTAAATGAGAAAAGCATAATATGACGGGGTTGTGGGCATGCTATTTTTGTTGCTTTTGTTTGTAGGAATTCTTTTCTTGGGGTACTGGGCATACATTGTTGCCCGCCATTTCTTGCAACGGCGCATTGACAAAAAGGCAACAGAAAAATTCAACGATTACTTGCGGCTGAGAAATTCAAGCACAAACAAATACAAGCATTTTTACTAGAGCATCTTCCATTTCTTCGTCAAACAGCCAAGTGTTGAGTTCAATTACTCCACTACGCTTTGACAGCTTTATTTTGCCTTGGGATAAAACTATTTCAACACGATCAACGTCTTTAAAACTGTAGACAGGAACAAGGATTGCATCTCTTTTCAAGTCAAAGAGGAGTCGGTTGTGGGTATAGGCAAAAGTCTGTTTGGTTTTCATGCTTATTGTTTCTTGCGTCTTTTCTAACTGACCTTTAATTACATTGCAATTATTTTTTACTTCTTTTAACAAGGTACTGCACTCATAACGTAGCGTCAAAGAATCTAAAGGCAACTGTTCTTGCTCTTTACGGTCGCCAGTTTTTACACTGCCATAATCTGCATTTAAAAAAGCTGTTAGCTTGAAGTTTACTTTGTTGAGCTTAAAATGGCAGAAAAATTCGTTGAAGTCCTTTCCTTGCTCCTGCTGTAAGTCATATCGCTCTTTGAGTGCTGCAAGGATGCTGGAAAAATTTACCCTTCCTTCAAGGTGCAATGTGCTTTCAAAAGCAAATTCTCTCCGCTCATGCTTTTTACAAAAAACCAATAAAGGTACAACAAGGGCATTATAGAGCGCACCAAGTACTTTTCCAAAAATGAAGTCGCCTATTTTTCCGCATGCAAGCAAAATTAATTCAAGAACCATCGGACAAAAGGGATCAAGAACTGCTTTAAAAACATTCTGCAGACCATATTTATTGATAAAAATGCAACCAAAAGCAGTAATTAAAGCATTAAAAGAGCAAGATTTAGCTCAAGTATTTACTAGGCAGACTTTTTCACAACCATGTAATACTTTCAAGCTTATCCCTGTGCAGGATAGCACAAGATTTATCAAAGAATTAGAACCAATAATGGCAAAATTTACCGAAAAAAAGCAGAGCCAAGTAATGGATGACATACAAGTCTTGCAAGGTTTTGGGTCTGGCAACAAGCTTAATCTCGTTTTCAAAACACTAAAAACAAAAATGCTTGCAGGGAAGCTGCTTGGCTTGATGCAGATTGACGAAAGGGAAATTATGAATACAGGCCTTAACTTTTTTGCAATTGTGAAGTCAAACCTTGCTCTTTTTGTTGTACAAAAAGTAAATGATGACTACTTTTTGCATGTTTTTTCAACCCATGGCCGTTCTAAGACTGCTGCAGGCTATTTGCGGCACCACCTTGACAATCAAAATATAATGCTTTCAAAATGCTTACTTGACGAAGACAAAATCAAAGGATTGAAAACTCAGCTTGGGCTCAAGACAGTTGAAGAAGTTGTTGATAATGTCTGGCCAGGCGTAAAAATCAAGGCTAGCGGCGAAGGCATTGACAGAAACGAGGGCTACTTAGAAGTAACAAAGGACGGAAAGCGGGACAGTTTTTTGTTTAAAACGCCTCTTCAATTAAATGACAAAAAGTCTAACTTGTTTAGGATTAGTACCAAGGGCGGCACTTATTTTGTAAATAGTGTGAAACCAAAGTTTCACCTTGATTTCATTACCAAGCACTTAATTCCGCTTTTTTCAGTTCAGAACTCAATC
>DAOWAC010000016.1 GCA_030634785.1 Chloroflexota bacterium
CAACTACCTAATCCACCGCAGGCTCATCCTTGAGCGCTTGCTTGCATGGTGCAAGAGCTTTGGGCAAAAGGACATTCCAGTGCCAATTGCCTATTAGGCATTATCCCCAGTTTCCCGGGATTTACCAATCTCAAGGGTAGATTACCCACGTGTTACTGAGCCGTCCGCTAAAGACGCCATATACGTCTTTCAAACTTGCATGTCTAAATCGGATTTCGATAGCAGTATCCTCCAGCAGGATCAGCTGGAATTACACTATACAATTCTTCTTGCCACAAATTGGCTGTTGCCAGAATTGGGATGAATCGCATCCGGCAAATTACGAAAAAAAATTTCGCTCCGCGTAGAGTGTTGTAAAGTGTTTTAGAAACTTACTTAGAATTGGTTTATTGTCTTTGCGTTCGTTGAACTCATTCAACGCAAGCCTACATCATCCCACAAAAAACTGTGGAACTCATTTTGATCATTGAGCCTGCATGCTGACAGCACGTTGTGTGCGACCAACATTTCCCCTGCTACCAACAAAGTTGGTAAAAATTCGCATTTTATGGAAAAACTACAGTTTTAACGCTGTAGCAAGGCTCTCACCTAGTATCTATTCTTTACACTTATTTAAATACCTTTCTGTCAAGTTTTTCATCAAAATTTGCAAAAGTATTTATTCTCTTTAGTACAAAATAAACTATGCACAAATTTTTTTATGGCTTAGTGCAATTAATGCGGCCAATGGAGTGGAGCAAGAGCTTTGGAAACATGACAATTGCTGCCGTTACTGCCGGAATTTTTTTACATGCAGGACTTGACCCAATAAGATTTATTTGGGGTTTTGCTTCGGTTGCATTGCTTTGGTCAGGACTTTATGCATTAAATGATTATACTGACAGAAAAGCAGATGCCATGCATCCTGTAAAAAAGAACAGGGCAATTCCTTCAGGAAAAGTTTCTGCAAAAACTGCGTTGGCTTTTTCAATTTTACTAATTTTTATTTCACTTTCAATTTCCTGGATTATTGATGGAGCAGGACTTTTTACTGTTTGTATTCTTGCAATGCTTGCAAACCAAATACTGTATACAATGCCTCCTTTTAGTCTGAAGAAAAGACCGGTTGTTGATTTGATTAGTGGCTCTCTTGTAAATCCAATTTTTAGATTTTATGCAGGGTGGGTTTTGTTTGTTCCGGCATTTAATGCACCAATTGCAGTACTGGTATTTATTCTTGGAGTGCAGTTTGGCGGATTTGGATTGTACAGAATGGCTAGTAAAAAGCATGAGGAAAAAATTGGACTTAGAAGTTCTGTTGTTTTGTTTGGAGAAAAAAATATGAAACGACTTGCTTATGCAGCGCTTGCAATTGGAGCATTGGCATATGTTTATGCATGCCTTACTGTCCTGCCAATAGTTTATCTTTTTTGGGGTTTTGCAATGATTCTTGCATTGCCATTGTACAAAACAGCTTTGAAGAATCCGCAGAAAATTAATATGAACAAAATGTACTGGCTTACCTATATTCAATACCTTGTTTTCATTGCAGGATTTATTTTGATATATATTTTAATTCTTTAGAATGCATTGCCCAATGTAGTTCTGATTCTTTAGAATACTGCGAATCGAAAAAGAATTGAGAGAAGAAGATAGATAATAACCAAGGCAACTATTCCGCCAACAATTAGCATAAAAACTTCGTTGCTAATATTGCCTTTTTGATTGAACATGAAATAACTAAGTAATAAGTTAAATAAATAGATTTAGCTCTTAGCTCTCTTTCTTAGGTAACGCTTTTTCTTCTGCTTACGTCTCATTTTTTTCTTATGCCATTTCCAACGCTGTTTGGACTTGGACTTCTTGAAACGCGATGTATCCTTTTTTCTAGTACCCATAGTTTAACCACTTAAAAAAGTAGGATTTATGAAATTAGAATAACAAGAGTTTATAAATCTTGTTTTTCTATTGAAGTTGTGTCATTGGTGTCATTGAGTTCAAACGAAGATGGCACTTGCACTAATCAGGCGTGACGGCTTTTGAATCTCACCTTTTGTGCTTTTGATTTTGTGTCATCGAGTCCAAGCGAAGATGGCACTCGCACTAGCCAGGCATGACGGCTACCAGCCAACACTTATTGAAAAGCCTGGCTCATAGTATTGTACTCTGTAATCATATTGGTTGTAATAGGGTTGATGATAGTATACTGCTGGCGAATAATAATAATTATTTGAGTAATAATTAGAACCATAATATGGCTGATTATAATAACCGTAATAAGAAGGTCCGTAATAAGAGTAATATCTTCCATCTGGTGAATAATAATCCCAGCTTTCGTAACCATTCCATCTTTCATAGCTTCCATATGTTCCACCATAATAACCATAGTTTCCGGCAGAATAACCAGTACCAGTTGCAGAATATCCTTGGTTAACATAACAATAGGAACCACAGTAAGCACTGGCTCCAGCTACCATTAAAATAAGTAAAACAACCAAAAGTAAAAATCTTACCTTCATACATTACTTGCTGCAATCCAAGTATATAAACCTAACTATTTCACTGAAGGGGGTTATTTAGTTGCATATTGGGATTGTAAAAAAAGTAATTGCCCCGACCGAGAATAGAACACGCCAGTTCGTTATCAGCGGCTTTTTTTACCAAACTTAACAAAATTATTTTGGCAAGTTGATTTAAATATAATCTACTCAGCGTTCTAAAATTGTTATTTTCCAAGAAACTTGTTTTTATCTTCGTCTTTTTCTATTCGGTTTTTTTGTTGGTTTGTTTCGCGGAATAGTTCCGTGCACATTGCTTGGTTCTATTCTTTTTTGCTGCATTTGAATTTGTTGGTTAATTTTTTTTGAAATCTTTTGTGCGAAAGTTTTTGGATTTAATCCAATATTTCTAGTTAAGTGCTGTGAAGTTGTCTGTGTTAGGTATATTTCGTGGGTTGATATGCGTGCACTAGTTGCAGTACTGATTTTCTTTTGTATCTGTTTAGGTAATTTTTTATAATGGGCTTTTAGTTCAATTATTCTGAAATCGCCTTTTGGATTCCGATAAAAAATTTCATAGTCGGCTCTGCGTGGATTACCAGCACCGTTAAGTGCCCACCATTTTGCATCGTGCGGAGAACAGTGAAAGTCGTAAGTAATATCGGGCTTAACAAAATCTCTAACTTTTAAAACGCTTTGTCTTGCCTTTTTAGATATTTTATCTAATTCAGCATCAGTAAATTTTTTTCCTTTTTTGGCTTTTAGCAAAGCACCTAATGCAGTGTCTTTTGCTTTTACTTTATGCCAAACAACTTCGTGTCCTGCTGTTTCAAGAATTTTTTTGGTTATTTTTGCAACACTTATTGCAAATGCTTCATCTGGATGCTCGTTTACAGCAAACAAAATTTTTGCCATATTATTATCATTGTTTTAAGAAGTTTATAAATTTAATGAAGTTTTGCCCCGACCGGGATTTGAACCCAGGCTACGAGCTTGAAAGGCTCGAGTGCTTAACCGGACTACACTATCGGGGCAAGAAAAAGCTCCTATTATTAAAGAAATTATTAAGGGCAACTTTTTTAAATCAAATCACCCTATTAATTGCACATGCCTGGAACATTTGACCCTGGAACATTTGATATACACGAAATAGAAGACCAAAAACCAGATGTATATCCAATTACTAAAGACGAAAAGATTGATTCTAGGGTACTAAAAGGAAATGACCCGGTAACAGAACATAAAACTAAAAGCAAAAAGGTTTTGGTTGGAATTGTTGCAAATGTTTTTCTACCTGGATTGGGAAACATACTTTTGAAGAAATCAACAATAAGCACAGTACTGCTTGCTTTGAATCTTATACTTTTGATTACTGCACTTTCTCCAACTTCAATGCTTGGTTTTATTGGAAACATGGTTTATCCAACTTATCCTGCAATACTTGCTACAACTCCAACATTAGTTGCAAGCGAGCCAAATATGCAGATTGTAATAAATCCCGAAACTGCTTGGATTTTTTACACCGCAATAATTATTGCAATAATAACCTGGATGCATTTTATTTATCTGATTTTTGCAAAGAAAGGCAATACAATAAAGGGAAAAAAGGCAGGAATTAAGGCAAAGAAAGACAAGGCTTAAAGTTTGTTTTAAAAAGCTATTGCCCTGCAAAATATTTCTATTACCTTAAATTTGAGTGGTTTTTTATGGCAAAATTTGAAGAAGCAGAAGACAGACTTTTCAAAAATATCTGGATTTGTATGAAATGCAATGCAAAAAACAGATGCCCTAGCGGAAAGCCAAGAAAGTGCAGAAAATGTGGAAGCATTAGACTAAGATTAAAGCACAAGGTAAAAAAAGCTTCAAAGTAAAATTAGGCAAAATGGTCATAGCCTGCTTTTTTTAATTCTCTTTTTTTATAGTCTTTTTTGTTAAAGTTTTCAACCAAAAAAACCTTTTTTTCAAAAGTTATTTTTCCAATTAAGGTACCAAGCGTTTTGGCCTTGGACAAATTCTTTTTTGAAACAGTAAAAACTAATTGAAAATCTTCTCCTCCAAACAAAGAAAAATCTAATGCGCTTTTTTTAAGCTTTTCAGCAGCCTTTTTTACATCAACAGCAATTGGAACTTTGTCAGTAAAAATTTCCGCACCACATTTGCTTTGAATACAAATGTTTTTTACTTCTGATGCAATTCCGTCACTTACATCCTCCATTGCTGTTGCAATTTTTCCAATTTGTAAAGCTTTTTTTAATTCTGCTTTTGGTTCAAGGTGTTTTTTTTTAATTCTTTTAAATCCTTTTAGTTTTTTTCTAAAAAGTTCAAGTCCTGCAGTGCTTTCCCCTGTTTTTCCTGAAACAAAAACATAATTTCCTGGCTTTGCTCCTTTTCTCAAACAGGGTTTTCCAACAGGTTCTCCAATCATTGCAATATTTACAACAATTTTTTCTCCATGAGTAAAGTCTCCGCCAATTATATCAATTTTGTATTTTTTTGCAACAGAATTAATTCCATCATACAAGCCTTTAACAAATTCAACACTGCTGCTTTTTTTCAAACAAACACTTACCAAAGCATACAATGGTTTTGCATTCATTGCCCCGACATCGCTTACATTTACTTCCATTGCTTTTGCTCCAATTTGTTTTGGAGTAGACCATTTTAAAGAAAAGTGATCGTCTTCAACTAAAAGGTCGGTTGTTAAAACAAGTTTTTTTCCTGTTTTAATTATTGCAGCATCATCTCCTATTCCAAGCAAAACATTTTTGTTTTTTGGCTTTCGTTCAATCATTTTTATGAGTTCTTGTTCTCCGCCGATACTTTTTATATTCATTTTTTATAACTCCTTTAAAGCACACAGTTCTCCGCACATTGTGCAGTTTTTTTTCTTTGCCTTTGACCTTTTTCGATAAGAAATTGCTTTTTCTTTATCCAAAGCCAAATCAAATGTTTTTTTCCAGTTAAGATTTTTTCTATAAAAAGAAATTTTATCATCTCGCTTTTGCGCGCCCTTTAATCCTTTTGCAATATCAGCTACATGACCAGCAATCTTTGCAGCAATCACTCCATCTTTAACATCCTGTAGATTTGGCAGGCATAAATGTTCACTTGGGGTAACATAACATAAGAAATCTGCCCCATAGTATGCTGCAAGTGCTCCGCCAATTGCACTTGTTATATGGTCATATCCTGGAGCAATATCTGTAACAATCGGACCAAGCACGTAAAATGGAGTATTTTCAGAAAGCTTTTTTTGCAACTTGATGTTTTTTTCAATTTCATTTAATGGAACATGCCCTGGTCCTTCCATTAATACCTGAACATTTGCAGCTCTTGCTTTTTTTGCAAGCTTTGCAAGCAACCTAAGTTCTAATAACTGAGCCTTGTCAGTAGCGTCCTTAATACACCCAGGTCTTAGGCCATCTCCCAAACTTAGAGTTACGTCATGCTCGCGGGCAATTTCCAAAAGATAATCAAAATTTTTATACAAGGGATTTTCAGCCTTGTTACAGGAAATCCACTTTAAAAGTAAAGAACCTCCTCTGCTTACAACACCTGCAAGTCTTTTCTTTGAAAGAGGCAGTGCTTTTTTTGTTACACCGCAGTGAACTGTTACAAAGTCTACTCCGTCATTGCAGTGTTTTTCAATTGCTGCAAACATATCCTCTTCAGTCACATCCTTAATGCTTTTTCCTACAAAAGCCTGGTAAATTGGAACTGTTCCAACAGGAACTTTTGACCTTTTTACAATTTCTTTTCTTATCCTGTCAATATTTCCACCAGTGCTTAAATCCATTACTGCATCAGCACCATACTTGATTGCAATATCCATTTTTTCAAGCTCTTTTTTCAAACTTGCGTTCATTTGAGAAGTTCCAATGTTTGCATTCACTTTTGTTTTAAGACCCTGACCAATTGCAAGCGGCTTCAACTTTTTGTGTAATTCGTTTGCAGGCAAAACTGCGTTGCCTGAAGCAATTAGTTTTCTAAGATTTTCAGCAGTAACAGGTTCGTCTTTTGCAGCAAGCCTTACTTCTTTACTTACTCTACCGCTTTTGGCAATATCAAGTTGTGTCATTTAAAGCCTCTGATTTTTTCAATGATTTTTTCAGCAGACTTTCCAGGATTTTTTGTTGAAACTATTGCAGAAATAATTGCAACAGAATCAGCCCCTGTTTCCAAAACCTCTTCAAGGTTTTCTTCGTTTACTCCACCAATTCCAACAAGCGAAAGCTTGGTGATTGCCCTAACTTGTTTTAAAAGCTCCAATCCAAGTGCAGGACCTGCATCTTTTTTTGTACTAGTGCAAAAAACAGGACCAATACTAATGTAATCAACACCTGCTTTGTCCGATTGCTTTGCTTCTTTAATGCTGTGATTGCTTGTACCAATTATTTTGTCCTTTCCCAAAATCTTTCTTGCAAGAACCAAGGGTAAATCAGTTTGACCAAGGTGAACACCGTCTGCATTAACTGCCAGAGCAATATCTAATCGGTCATTTACAATAAACAAAGCACCTTTACTTTTGCAAAGTTCTGCAATCTTTTTTGCTTCTTTAAACATTTCCTCAGAAGACTTTTCCTTTTCTCTGTATTGAACAATTTTGCAACCTGCTTCAAGCACTTGTTTTACATCTTTTAGAATCCCTTGTTTTGTAAGCTTGCTGTCTGTTACAAAATACAATCCTTCAATCATTCAAGCACCTCTATCTTTTGTAAGGTCTGTACATCAGCCAGATTTAAAGAATAAATCTGGTCAAAGAGTTCTTGCTTAAAAGCAGCAGGTTTTGTTGCTTTTTTTGAAGCAAGTTCTGCTGCAATTCCAAAACAGCTTAGTGCTGCAGCACTTGCAATTGCATAATCTTCTTCAACTGCCGCAAAACATCCAATCAAAGAAGCAGCCATGCAGCCTGTTCCAACAAATTCTTCCAACAAACAGTGTCCGTTTTTGACAATAAAACCGGTTTCGTTTGCTGAAACAATAATGTCCTCTGCTCCTGTTACAACAACTGTGCAATCATACTTTTTGGCAAGCTTTTTTGCCATAACAGAAATGTCTTCTTTTATTTCTGTTGCTTCAACTCCTTTTGTTAAAACATCTGAACCTGCAAGTTTTGCAATTTCGCTACTGTTTCCTTTTACAATGCCAACATGAACTGAATTCATTATTTCTAATGCCTTGTTTGTCCTAAGTTTTGTTGCTCCAACACCAACTGCGTCAAAAACTATTGGGTGTTTTAATTCGTTGGCTTTTTGGATAGCCAAAATCATTGATTCAACAAGCTCTGGAGTAAGTGTTCCAATGTTTAATACAAGAGAACTTGAAATTGCCTGCATTTCTGCACTTTCTTCTTTTGCATGAGTCATTACGGGCAATGCTCCGATTGCTCTTACAATATTTGCACAATCGTAAATTGTAACCCAGTTTGTTATATGGTGCACTAATGGCTTTTTGGCTTGAATTGCTTTAAGCAACGTAAGTGTATTAATCAAATAAAAAAACCCCTATTTTACTAATTTACCAAAGAGATAATCATTTTATAATGCTTTTTTACATTTAATTGCCTTAATGGCGTTAAAGGATTTTGTTTCAATACTAAGACCGCTTAATTGTTTAATGGCGGCTTTTGGAACCTTTATTGGTTACAGTGTTGCTGTTCAGGGAATTCAATTTACTCCTCAACTTGGAATTACAATGTTGGTTGCTTTTTTAATATGCGGAGGAGGAATGGTAATCAATGATTACTTTGACAGGTTTACTGACAAAAGACTGCATCCAAACAAACCAATTCCCAGCAGAAGAATTTTGCCAAACACGGCAATGGTTTATTTTCTAAGTTTATTTGTTGCAGGTATAATTCTTGCAATAGTATTCTTACCGCCTGTTTCAATAGCTATTACAATTGGTTTTACAATTCTTTTAATTGCATATTCGGCAGTTTTAACAAAAGCAAAATATCTTGGAAATTTTATTGTAGCTTCAGGAACAGCATTTACACTTATTTTTGGAGCATCACTTACAGGCAATTACTTTATTATTGCACCTCTTGCAATGGCTGCCTTGTTTGCAAACCTTGCAAGAGAACTAATAAAAGATTTGGAAGATATGGAAACAGACAAAGGCAACAAAATTACTCTCCCAATGATATTGGGCAAAAAAAAGACAGAAAGCTTTATTTTTCTAAATTATGTAATTGCAATAATTTCAGTTTACATTCCTGTTTTGCTTCTTTCATTTGGAAATCCGTTGTTTGTAGTAATTGTTTCAATTGCAAACTTTATGTTTTTGTACAGCTTTGGAGAAACCGTGAAAAAAGACTATGGGCGAGCACAACTTCTTGCAAAAGGAGCAATGTTTCTTGCCTTAACTGGATTCCTTTTAGGCGTGGTATAAGATGAGAGAAACTCTTTTGCTGAAAACAACAGTCTTGCTTAAAGAACACGGATTTGCAGTTGAAAGCTTTGCTCATAGCAATGCATGTTTTGATATTGTTGCCAAAAGACCAGATATGACACTAGTACTAAAAGTATTCAACAACATTGACGCCCTGCGGGAAGAACACGCTGCAGAACTTAGAAAGATTGCCGCAGTGTTTAATGCAACAGTTTTAATAATTGGAGAAAAAAGCAAGGCTTTTTCTTTAAAGAAAGGAATTTTGTATGAAAGACTTGGTTTAACTGCCTTAAACCTTCAAAGTCTTGGCGAACTTTTAAAAGAACACTTTCCTTCAGTAAAATACTTTAAGGGAAAGAGTATTGTAGAGCTTGATGCAGGAAAGCTTAGAGAAAAACGAAAAGAACTTGGTCTTACATTGCAACAGCTTGCAAGCAAAATTGATTCAACTGTTGAATCAGTTCACAGGTATGAAAAAGGCGCAAGCACTTCATTGAATACTGCTGAAAAACTTGAAGATGTACTTAATGCAAACCTTGTAAAAAAAATAAACTTGTTTGAAGAGCAAAAACTTGAAAGAGAAAAAGAAAAACAGTTGTTTGAAGAAAGCTTTGAAGACTCTTCTTTGGAAAAGGTTCATGATTTAGGAGTAAAGGTTGCTGTGTTTAAGCATGCTCCGTTCAAAGCAGTTGCTCACCCAAGCGATTCTCTTGTAATTGGCAAAGCAACCGCAAGACAGAGAATTGCAAAAAAGGCCGAAGAACTTGCAAAAGCAAAAGAGGCATTCAAAGGAAAGCCAATCATAATTTCGAGAGAATTCAACTACAGGCATGTTGGAGAAATTCCAATAGTTGCAGAAGAAGAACTTGATTCCCTAAGCAAGTTTAAAGATTTAATGAAATTGATAAAAGAAAGAGAAATCTGAAAATTGAATTAAACATTCAACCCCATTGACCCAGCCTTGATTGCTTTCCTTTTTCTCTCAACTTTGCATCAAGCTTTGAAAGAGCAGAATCAACTCTTTGTGCAGAAAAACCAAAGTCTTCGCACAAAAATTCTTTTAATTTTACAGCATCAGGAAGAGTAAAATCAATTTTGTATTCTTTTGTTACATTTGGTTTGAGAAAAATGTCTTCAATGTCTTTGTAATCAAAATCCGGTTCGTGTTTTGTTTCTTTTACAATTTCTTCAAAGGTTTTGTACTCCCTCACAAGCTTTATTGCAGTCTTTGGACCAATCTTTGGAAACTTTTCATTAAAATCTGTTCCAATAAGAATTCCAAGCCATACAAGTTTTTGTCTGTCAATCCCAAGCTTTGCAAGAGTTTTGTCAAGCTCAATCATTTCTGGCTTGATTTCATAATAGTAATCTTTTCCAGGAACCTTTCGCTTTCCAGAAACAGTAATGTTTCGAAGCAAACGCTTTGTACCAAATAAGAGAGCATCATAATCCTGTGAAATACAACCATAAACATTTCCGTCAGCAACCATTTGAGCAGCCTGTGCCTCTCCCTCGCTTGGAGCCTGTACAACAGGCAAGCCCATTAGCTTTACAAGCTTTTTTGACTGTTCAACCAATTCAGGAGTAAGCCTTACTGTCTGTTGCGCGTACTTTCTTGCCTCCTTTAAATTGCCTTCTTTTTGTGCCTTCACAAATTTTTCTTCGGCTGCAGTTCTAATAGCACGCCTTTTTTCCCTTGTTTTGCTTTTCAATTCAGGAGGCTTTCCGTCAAAAACAAAAACAGGTTTTATATCCC
>DAOWAC010000163.1 GCA_030634785.1 Chloroflexota bacterium
AAAAATGAGCCAAAAAAGAGCACAGGTTGAAAAATTAAAAAAAGAAATCTATCAAAATTGTGAAGAAACAGAAAGGATTGCAAACGGAATAAATTGGGAAATGAAAAAAATTCTGACAAGCACAAGGTCGAAAAGGGAAAACTTAAGAAGAATAAAAAACATAAGAAATTCTCTTAGCATTATGCAGGACAACCGCATAAGAGCACTAAAGAAAATTGAAGCTTTGGAAAAACTCGTTCCAAAAAACTTATTAAAAAAAGAAAAAGAAAACATTCACAAAAAAATAAAAACGCTTGAAGAAGACTTTAAAAAAATTGACAATGAAATAAAAAATATAAGTGATTAAAATGACTAAAAGAATATGGAAAAAAGGCAGTGCAGAAAAAAAGGCTTTGGCAAAAAGTACAAGCAGAATGGCCCGCGACCTGATAAGGGTTTCTGACGAAAAAGTAGGAAGGGCATATGAAAACTATTTTGCAAACAAGCCAAAAAAACTAGATAAACAAATAAAACTTGGAAGGATGATTCAAAGGGCAATGATTAGAAGAGGAAAAAGGGTTAGAGAAATTAGACGGGAATCCGAGCACCTGGCAGAACAATGGAAACATATTGCAAAAGGCATGAGAGACATAAAAAAAACACAAGAGCGCAAAAATCCTGTTGAAGCACTTAAGCGTTTAAGAAACAGTGCTGAAATAGTTTTGAACGGCAACAGGGAGACAACAAAAAAATCCATCTTTTATGAAAAAAACATCCCTAAAAAAGACGCAGAAGAAATTATAAAAAGAAGAAAGTTGCTGGAAAAAAAAGGCGATTGGCTGGTTGTAAAAATTGCCACAATTGACGGAAAAATTGCAGAACTGGAGCGAAAATAAAATGGAATTCAACTGCGATTTGCACTTTCACGGACCTTACAGTACAGGGGTAAGCAAGAACATGCTTATTCCAATCATTGCAAAACAATCAAAACTGAAAGGACTGGATGTTTGCGGCATGGCAGACATGCTGCAGGGAACATGGATGAAACACCTGCGCGAAAATATTTTAGAAAAAGAAAACGGAATCTTTATAGACAAAAAAGAACAGATTAATTTTATTCCACAGGTTGAAGTACAATGCAACAAAAGAATCCACCACCTAATTTTTTTGCCTGATTTTGCCTCCGCAGAAAATTTGAAAGCAAGTCTGAAAGGGAAGGCAATTTTTGACTCATGGGGATGCGGCAGACCAGTGATAAGATTAAGTCCTGAAGAAATTGCAGAAAAAGTTTTTGACAACGGCGGCATAATAGGACCGGCACACGCGTTCACCCCCTACTTTTCAGTTTACGCATTCTTTGACAGCATCAAAGAAGCATATGGAAGCATGGAAAAGCGCATCAGTTTTTTGGAGCTCGGATTAAGCGCTGACACAAACTATGCAGACATGATTCCTGAAAACAGACAATACCAGTTTCTTTCAAACTCAGATTCACACAGCCCATGGCCTTACAGGATTGGGAGAGAGTTTACAAAAATTGAATTAAAAGAACCAAGCTTTAAAGAATTAAAAAAAGCGCTTGAGAACAAGAACGAAAAACGAATAAAACTAAACCTTGGTCTGGACCCGCGTGAAGGAAAATATCATTTGACTGCATGCAATGCCTGCTATGCAAAATTTTCTTTAGAAGAAGCAGAAAAGTTAAACATGCGGTGTTCAAAATGCAGAGGTTCTATTAAAAGAGGAGTGAGAGACAGAATTGAAATGCTAAGTGATGACAAGAAAGAACATCCAGACTTCAGACCAAAATATATACACTCTGTTCCGCTTGCAGAAATAATTCAGCTTGCATTGAATGTAAAAGGAATTAACACAAAAGCAGTTCAGGGAATGTGGCATGACTTTGTTGATAGATTTG
>DAOWAC010000095.1 GCA_030634785.1 Chloroflexota bacterium
ATTGCGATTATATCAAGTTTAAACCATTAAAAAAAGCATTAAAAAGTATAGACCCACTTTCAGAGAAGGAAAAACAAGAGAAAAATATTAAGGAAGTGCTGGTTATTTTAACTGCAGTTGAAAAAGGAGATTCTGATATTAAACAAATAGTTGAGAAACTTGTCAAAAATATTCTGGAAATTGCACAGAAAGTTAATGCTAAAAATATAGTTCTTTATCCTTATGCCCATCTTTCAAGTCAGTTGGCTTCACCAGATATTGCTGTAAAAGTTTTAGAAGAAGCTGAGAAAACCTTGCAAAAATCAAAGGGAATTGATGTTGTGAGAGCTCCATTTGGATATTACAAAGAATTTGAATTAAAAGTTAAAGGGCATCCATTGAGTGAATTAAGCAGGGAAATAAAGATTGAAGGAGAAGTTAGGGAAAAATATGATTCTAAAAAATTACTAAATGAGATTTCCAAAACAAAATTAGATTCAAGTAAGTTGAAAGATAATGACCATCGGATAATTGGGCAACAAATGGATTTGTTTAGTTTTAATGAAACTGCGCCTGGGATGGTTTTTTGGCACAACAATGGTTTAGTGATTAGGAATGAATTGATTAAATTTTGGAGAGAGGTTCATCAAAGTGCAGGGTATAAAGAAATATTAACGCCACAAATTTTAGACCAAAAATTATGGCAGATTTCTGGTCATTGGGAAAAATATAAAGAAAATATATTTCTGACAGATTATGAAAAGAGACAATTTGCAGTTAAACCAATGAATTGCCCTGGAGGAATGTTAGTTTATAAGACAAAACCAAAAAGTTATAAGGATTTACCCTTGAAAGTTGGAGAGCTTGGAGTAGTACACCGTCAAGAACTTTCTGGTGTTTTGGGAGGCTTGTTTAGAGTTATTCAATTTACACAGGATGATGCACATATTTATTGTACAGAAAAACAAATAGAACAGGAATTGATTAAGGTCATAGAATTGGTTGATTTTATTTACAAGAAGTTTAATTTGCCTTATCGTGTTGAATTATCCACACGTCCTGAAAAGAGGATAGGGAGTGATAAGATTTGGGACAAGGCTGAAGCGGTTTTGGAAAAGGTTTTGAAAAAGAAAAAATTGAAGTTTAAGATTAACAAAGGTGATGGAGCATTTTATGGACCAAAAATTGATTTTCATATTAAGGATTCTTTGGGAAGAACATGGCAGTGTGCAACAATACAACTTGACTTCAGCATGCCTGAAAAATTTGATTTAGGATATGTCGGAAAAGATGATAAACAGCACAGACCTGTAATGCTTCACAGAGTTATTTACGGTTCGCTTGAAAGATTTTTTGGAATATTAATTGAACACTATGGCGGAGCATTTCCACTATGGCTTGCTCCAACACAAGTTGCATTACTTCCAATTGCAGACAGACATGTAAAATATGCTGAAAAAGTTGAAAAGGAACTGGAAGAAAACGGATTTAGAGTTTTGGTTGACTCAAGACAAGAAAGTGTTTCGGCAAAAGTAAGAGACGCACAATTGCAAAAAATTCCTTACATTCTTGTTGTAGGAGACAGAGAAGAAAAAGAAGAAACCGTTACTGTAAGACTAAGAAACGGAAAAGTTGTCGGAGCAGAAAAAACCAGTAAATTTGCTGAAAAACTACTTAAGGAACTAAAGGAAAGAAGATAACTTTGACAAAACAAGACAACTATTAAAGTTTATATAATAGAATGTCTTTTTCTTAATAACATGGCAGAAGAAGACTATTTGGCAGACCTTATAAAAAAAGTAAAGAAAGCCAAAGAAGAAGAAATGAACACTGCAAAAGCTCCAAAAAAGGCAGAACAGGGCGCAAAGGTCCCAAAAGAAATTGAAGATTTAAAGAAAGGAAAGGTTTCTAAACCAGAAGCAATGCCTGTTCCAGAAGCAGAACCTGCAGCAATAGCCGAAGCAAAAGCAGCTGCAGAAGCTGATGCAAAAATAGTTGCAGAAGCTGAAACAAAATCTGTTCAGAAAAAAGTTCCAGAACTTCCACCAGAAGAAGAAATTGTCAAAGAAGATGACGAAAAGAAAAAAAGCACTGTTGAAAAAGAACTTGAAACAGCTCATGAAAAAAAGCTTATTGAAAAATATTCAAACGTAAAAATTTACAGCGTTCCTGGAAAACCATTGCCATTCTATGTAGTGCCTGTTGCAAGACCAACCAAACAAGAAAAAGCAGTAATTAACACAATAAAAGAGGCAGCAACAAGACTGATTGCAATTACACCCTACAAAGTAAGAGATGTTGAACAAAGAAGAAATATTTACAGACAACGTGTTATGGAAATTTTAAGAAACAGTCCTGAACTGCACATTCCTGAAAGAAGGTTTGCATTCTATGCAGAATCAGTCATAAGAGAAATGGTTGGTTATGGAATTATAGACCCACTTGTAGTAGACGACAACCTTGAAGAAATTATGGTTATTGGAGCAAAAAAACCAGTTTATCTTTTTCACAGAAAATATGAAATGATGTCAAGCAATATTGAATTTTATTCAGACAAAGAAATAATTGATTTGATTAACAGAATTGCAAGACATGTTGGAAGACGTGTTGACATAAGCTCGCCATTGCTTGATGCAAGAATGCCTGATGGAAGCAGAGTAAATGCAACAATTCCACCTGCAACAGTTGAAGGAGCAACATTAACAATCAGAAAATTCAGAAAAGAACCCTATACTATAATTGACCTAATAAAAAACGGAACGCTTTCATCAGAAGCAGCTGCATTCTTATGGTTATGTGTTGATGGTCTCGGAGCAAAGCCAGCAAACATGCTTATATCAGGAGGAACAGGTTCTGGAAAAACAACACTATTGAACTGTCTTGCATCATTCATTCCAGATACAGAGAGAGTTGTTAGTATTGAAGACACTGCAGAACTTGCTCTGCCATTAAAGCACTGGGTAAGAATGGAAGCAAGACCACCAGGACTTGAAGGAAAAGGAGAACTTACACTTGATGTTTTGACAAAAAACAGTCTGAGAATGAGACCTGACAGAATAATTGTAGGAGAAGTAAGACATGACGAAGCCTTTACATTATTCACAGCATTGAATACAGGACACGACGGTTGTTTAGGAACAATCCACGCAAATAGTCCGCAGGAAACAATCATCAGAGTAACTTCACCACCAATGAACGTTCCTGAAGTAATGCTTGCAGGACTTGACATTATAATTATAGAACACAAAATTCACGACAGAAGAAAAGGAACAATAAGAAGAATTACAGAAATTGCAGAAGTAAGCGGCGTCCTCTTAAAGCATGCACAAACTCAGACAATTTTTATGAGAGATCCGGTAAAAGATGAACTAGAACGAACTAATATACCAATAAAGTTTTTGAAAATATTACAGGACTTTACAGGATTAAGCAACAAAGCAGTTAATGAAAATTGGAAACAAAGACAGGTTTATCTTGAAAAGTTATGCAAGCAAGGAGTAAAAGGAATGGAAGAGTTTAAGAAAAAAACACAGGATTTTTCACACAGAGGGAATTAAATGGCAAAACTTAATGAATTGAAAAGTCATATTTCAGAAAAAAAAGAAAAAGCAAAAAAAATAACAGTGGCCAAAGAAGAACCAATAGAAGTTGATATGGACCAGGTTGAAAAAATTGTAAAAAGAATGCGAAACAAGTACAGAGCCGAAGGAATAGAATTTGAAGAGGTTGGAGGAAACCTCAAAGAACTAAGAGGCCTAATAGCAGACGGAATGGGCGGAAAAATAGAAATTCAAACTATTGAAGAACTAAGAGAAGTTAAAAGCAAAATGGTAAAATTTCTTGCAGGAATTTATCTAAAACTCGGAGGAATTCTAAAACCTGTTGCAAAAGCA
>DAOWAC010000172.1 GCA_030634785.1 Chloroflexota bacterium
CTTTTAATATGTGAATCAGAATTGCCTTCCATATGAGTATATTCCGGTGCGTTTGCTGGAGCCAGTTCATTAAGCTTTGCAAGAACATCTTTTTGTACAGAGGGGTCAGCATTCTCAGTAATCACAATTGCGGCAGTTGTATGAGGAGAATAAACGACACAAACCCCTTCTTTTACTTTGGATTTTGAAACAATATCCTGCACTTTAGCCGTTACATCAATTAATTCGATTCTCTTTCCTGTTTTTATTGAAATTTCTTTTAGCATTCATTCACCCTTAAGCCATTTGCCCTAATTTATTTGGCCTTGATTTTTTTCAAAATAATGTTTTGCACGTCTTTTGGATTTGCTTTTGCTCTTGTCAAACGCATTACCTGCCCTACAATAAAATTTAGGCTTTTTTGCTTTCCTCTTTTCAAATCGGCAACAGCTGCCTTGTTTTCTGCCATTACCTTTTCAACAGCCTTTTCAATTTCTCCCTTTTCCATATCCATTACAAGCCCTTGACTTTCAATAAACTTTGTTGGTTTTACTCCTTTTGTAAGATATATAATTATTGCATTTTTTGCAACTTTTTCTGTTATTTTTCCAGAAGAACGCAGTAAAAGAAGAGAAGCAATCTCTTCCGGGTCAAGTTCAATTGCATCAAGATCAAGCTCGCTTCTGTTTACTACTGCCATTAATTCTCTTGTGAGAAAATTTGCTGCAATCTTTGCATCAACATCTTTTGCTACATGTTCAAAAATTGTCCCAAGAGCAAAATTTCCTGCAAGAACATTTGAAGTATATTCATCCAAACCAAATTCTTCAATAAAACGTTTTGATTTTGCACCATGCAATTCAGGAAGCTTGTGCTTCATTTCTTCAATTTCGCTCTTTGTCAACCTGAAAGCTGTTAAATCCGGTTCAAAAATATAACCATAATCTGCTTCGGTTTCCTTACTTCGGGTAGATCTAGTAGTTCCTTTTGCTTCATCAAAGGCTCTTGTTTCCATTACAATTTTTTTGTCTTCAAGCAAAACATGCTTTTGTCTTGCAATTTCAAAAGTAAGTGCTTTTTCAACACCTTTTTTGCCAGAAACATTTTTTACCTCAACCCTGTTATTGCCGTAAACACTTGCATTACAATCTGCTTTTAGCACACCGGTTGCTGAAGAATAAACTTTGAGATATGAAAGAATTGTTGTAAGCTGGTCAAGGAAATCACGTGCTTCTTCAGGTGTTTGCATATCAGGGTCTGTTACAATTTCAACCAGTGGAATTCCTGAACGGTTGTAGTCAACAAGACAAAAATTGCTTGAACCCATTCCCTCAGTATGTACCAATGCTGCAGGATCTTCTTCCAAATGAACTCTGGTAATTCCAACCTTTTTACCATTGCTTAGCATAATATGGCCTTTTTCTCCTACTGGAATTTCATACTGGGTTATTTGAAAATTTTTTGACATATCAGGATAAAAATATGTTTTTCTGCTAAAAAAGAATTCCTGATTGATTTCACAATTCAATGCAAGCGCTACTTTCATTGCATAATCAAGGGCTTTTGCATTTAACACAGGCTTACTTCCAGGATGCCCTAAGCAAATTGGACAGCATGCTGTGTTTGGCTCTTCTGCATGA
>DAOWAC010000060.1 GCA_030634785.1 Chloroflexota bacterium
AGATATTTTTAATGGAAGAATTATGAGACGCCAGCATTATGGTTTTTTGCGTTATTCTTCAGAGCT
Source organism: Chloroflexota bacterium (assembly GCA_030634785.1). Taxonomy (GTDB): domain Archaea; phylum Iainarchaeota; class Iainarchaeia; order Iainarchaeales; genus JAFCCL01. The sequence goes on from DAOWAC010000060.1 coordinate 67, forward strand.
TATGACTTGTGGTGTTGCTTTAAGCAGGGAAAATGATTACGGTGGCTGGATTCAGTACCAATTCCCTTCGCTCTTGCGAAAACTTGGTTCAAGCAAGGGTTTGAGAAATTTAAAGAAAGGACTTGGCTTAAAGATAGGAAATGAAATGCATTCGAGTTCAAGAGCAGTAATTTCGCAGGATTTGCCTTTTTTGCAGATTGCTTTTCAAAAAAAGGAAAACGCAATTTCAATGGCAGCAGGGCTTGATTTAACTATTGAAGAAATTGCTTTCCTTCTTGGAACAAAGCCGACTACAAAAAAATCAAAAACAATTTTTGATGCTGCACAGGAAATTAGGAAAACTGAGCTTGTTGAAAAAAGAAAGCATGGTTTTGATAAAAGCGTAATTGAAAAGTCTGTAGAACTAAAAGGTCTTCAGGATTCTGTTGAAAAAGATTCGGGTGAAGAATCACGTCAGCAAACCAGTCTTTTTTAAATCTCTATTTCCAAGACTGCTGTTTGTTGGTCCAATCCAAAGTTTTGCATTGTTTTCTTGCTTAATTCGCCTAAAAATCCTTTCTTGCCTTCAATTGCAATTTCTGCACTTTTTCCGCTTTCTAATCCGCTTTGAGTTTTGTTTTCTTTAAGAGAATATTTAAAGCCAACATTGTCAGCGATTGCGTCAAGAACTCCTTTTGAAACATTAAAGTCTGCTCCTTTTCCTGAGAAAACAATACACAACTTGTTTTTTTCAATAGTTCCTGTTTCTGCTTTTGAATCAAGTTCCAACGTTTTTCCAATTTCAAAAATCTTTTGAGGAAATTGAGCATGCTTATTTTTTCCCAAAAACTCCAAAAGCTCGGGGTAAACGTTTTTTCTAAAAACAGTGTATTTTTCGCTTACAGGATTTTCAATTTCAACAAATTGTTCTTTTTTAGAATCAAATCCAATCATTTCAGCCTGCTTTTCCTTGCTTGTCATTGTAAAAGTTAAAACACCCTGTAATCCAAGTCCAACGCAAACATTTTCACATGCTCTTTTGAATTTTTTTGTTTTAAGTTCAGAGCCTTTTGTTGAAATTCTTATTGGTTCTGGTTCAATCTTGTTGTAGCCATAACTTATTATTGCATCTTCTGCAACATCAACAGGGTGCAGTATGTCTGGTCTGTATGCAGGATATTTGCACAAGAGTTTTTTACCCTTTATTGTAACATCATATCTTGCTCTTTTCAAAAGTTCAACGATTTGTTTTGTGCTCAGCTCAAGTCCGCTAATTTTTTTAATCTCGTCAACTTCAACAGTTATTTTTCCAGGAGTAAAATCAGGGGTGACAATTGTCTTATTTGGATACTTTATTTTGACACTGTAAATATCAAATCCGCGTTCACCAAAAGCTGAAACCATTACGTTCAAAGCAGTGTTTACTGTTTCCTGACTGTGTCCTGTTACTTCCACCAAAAACTCTTTTGTACTCATTGCAACCTTGCCTGTAAGCTGTGAGTTAATTATTGGCGGCATGCTTGCTACAACCTTTTTACTGTCTTCAAAAATCGGGAATTTTGCAAATCCCTCTAATAAGTGTTTGAATTCTTTTCCTTTCGGATGTTCTAACAAAATTTCTTCCAAATCCATTTCGATTCTGTATTCGAGGGGAATAAACTTTTTTACTCTTGGATCATATGCTCTGTAATGCATTGGCTGTTTTAGCTTGCTCCAGTCGTAAATTCCAACAGCTGCTTCTTTTCTTTTTCTTCCAAATGTTCCGCAAACTTTTTCCTGAGAATTGATTATTTGCACTAGCATTTCTTCGTTTATTTTTACGTTTTTTATAACAGCTGCAGCAATATAGGGTCTTATTTTTGCCATGTTCTTATCTACAATAACTGAAACATTGCTTTTCCTAACTTTGTATTTTGGAAGCCCTTTTTCTATTCCAATTCTTGCCCTAATTTCTCTTGCAATTCCCTCTGCACTCAGTAAATCAGGTCTGTTAGTGTCCTTCTCATCAATTACAATTCTGTCTCCTTCAACAAGTTCAATTTCGCCCTTTGCAAATTCTATTGCTTCCTCTAATTGCTTGGCGTCAAGTTTTTTTCCAATAAGCTTTTGCAAATCCCTCTTGCTTGCTTCAACATTAGGCATTAAAGGTCACACCCCTTTAGTGCGGGTGTCATCTTCGCTTTGCTCGATGCCACATGCTTGTTTCGCTCGCATTTATTCATTCAACCACCTGTTTTGTGTTTCTTAACCATGTTAAATCCTGTGAGAACAATTGCCGGATGTCCTTTATGTTTAGTGCGCACATTGCAAGTCTGTCAATTCCGATTCCCCATGCAAGAACAGGTTCTTTTACTCCGAGTGGTTGTGTTAGTTCTGGTCTGAAGATTCCTGCTCCGCCTAATTCAATCCATCCAAGTTTTGGATGTTTAACACTTAACTGAACTGATGGTTCTGTAAAAGGGTAATAATCTGGAAGGAATTTGGTTTCTTTTGTTTGTCCAAATTCAACTGCGAATTCTTTTAGCATTCCAAGCAAGTGCTTGAAAGAAAAATCTTTTCCGATAATTATTCCTTCCATTTGGTTAAATTCAATTAAATGAGACGCATCAACAACGTCCGGTCTGTAACATCTTGCGATTGAAAAGTACTTTCCTGGAATTTTAACTCCTTTAGCAAGTTGTCTTGCACTGTGAGCTGTTCCATGTGCTGCAGGCATTACTTTTCTTGCAATGTCTTCACTCCACTTATAGTCCCATCCTTTGCTTCCTGTCTTCCAGCCATTTTCATGAGCTGCCTTAACTCTTTCAACAATTTTTTTGTCAGGGAGTCTTCCTGTTTTTGGCTGTTTTAATTGATAAGTATCAGTCCACTGTCTTGCAGGGTGCCCCTGTGGTTGAAACAATGCATCAAAATTGTAAAATTCCTGTGTTATAAGCGGGCTTTTCATTTCCTTAAAGCCAAGTTCTAAAAGTTTTGCTCTTGCATTGTCAAGGAATTGAACATAAGGATGTTTTTTTCCGATGAAAATTTTTGGAACTGCTCCATAAACATTGTATGCTCTTTTTTTTACTGTTTCAAGTAATGCAATTGCTTTTTTTCCATCGGCTGTAAGCAGGGCTTTTTTTTCAACGTCAATAACTTTTTCTGCAAGCCCTCTTTTCAAAGCTTCCTGCAGTGCTTTTTTTTCTTCCTTGTTTAATTCAAGTGCTTCTTTTATTTTTTTCATTGTCTTTTCAAGCGGGTAATTTCCTTCAAGGAATTCTTTTTCAAGTCCTGTAAATTCAAGTACTGTTTTTTTTCCTCCCTGAATGCTAATCCAGGCGTTTCTTTTTGCAAGTCCCATTGCAACATTGAATTCTGGTCTGTTAAGCTGGCTTTTTTTGAAAACGTCTTCTAGGCTTCCTTTGCCTTTCATTTGCTGGAGTGCTTCTACAAAGAGTCTTTCAGGCAGTGCTTTTCTCAAACTACTTTTTCCAATTGCTGTTAAAACAATTGTTTCTTTTTTTTCTTCTTCAATTTTTGCAAGTTCTTTTTCTTTAAGCCATTCAATTGCACGTCTTACGCTGTCAATAGGCAATTCAGACTTTTGGGCAATTTCTTCCATTGTCTTAGGCTTTTCGGAATCAAGTGCTTTCAGTGCCTTTGTTTCTATTATACTAAGGCTTTCAACCTTTTGTTTCAAATCCATTTTGCATTCACTTACAATAATGAGTAATATAAAAGTCTTTTAATATATAACAGCAACACTTTCATACATGCTTTACTTAATTGACAGTTCTGCGGTATTAAACGATTTTGGCTTTGAATTCCTTCCGGAACACAAATATGTTACAACTCAGCTTGCAATTGCAGAATTCAAAGATTTGAGAAGCAGGCATTTAATGGAAAATGCATTGCAGCAAAACCTTCTTTCAATTGAGGAATCAAGCAAGGAAAGTCTGCAAAGTGTAACTGAAGAAGTTTCCAAAAAGGGTTTTAACAAATTGAGCAAAACAGATTTTTCCATTCTTGCTCTTGCACTTGACTTAAAAAAACAAGACAAAAAATTCCTTCTAATAACAGACGATTACAGCATTCAGAATTTTGCCAAAATTCTTGAAATTTCATTTGAATCAGCAATGCGTGGCGAAATAGGCAAAACAATTGCATTTTCTCTTTCCTGTCCTTCTTGTGGAAAAACTCTGCCTTCAGGCTCAAAAGAGCAAAAATGCCCTGTTTGCGGTTCTTCTTTGAACAGAAAAAAGCGTTAAAAGACCTGTAAAATGCTTTAAAACACCAAAAAAACAGGCAAACATTAACCAATTCACTACTTATAGTTACATTTATATATTTCTTTTGCTGCAATCTATATTAGGGGGGGTATATGTTTTGGAATTCTCCCTTTTTTAGCGCAGTCATATTACTAGATGTGAATTAAAATGTTGACACAATTTCTTGCACATGCATTGTCTTTTGACTTGGTTTGGATACTGGGGGTTATCATGGGCAATTTGCACTGGCTATTTGCTCTTGGTGCTTTTGTTATAATTTCACAGAATGGCAAAAGACCAGTTTGGCATTTTTTGGTTACTGTTGGATTGCTTTGGGCAATTCTTGACGTTGAACACTTTATGCATTTGGCTTTTGTTCCAATGCTTATTTTTGTTCCATTGGATTGGACCATAAAACTTTTTATTGAAAATACTTCTTTGGAAAAGCATGGCTTGAAAATCATTGTAACAACGTTCTTGCTTTTAGCTTTTGTAAACACGTTTTTGTTCAAATTTCCAGGTGCTTAAAGGTGGGTAATTTGAAAGCAGTTTTTGATTCAGTGCTTTATACAATAGCGTCACTTACTCTTCTGGTTTTCGGAGCTATGTTTTTTGGAATCGCTGATTGGTTTGGAATGATATTTTCTGTTCCTGGTTTTGTTGTAGGGTTTTTTCTTATATTTACTACTATTGCAAAGTAAGCAAATTATAATTCAAAAAAGTTTTTTTTCACTCTTGTTCTTCTCCGCCTAGGTCAGAGTGTCTTATTACATAATTTTGTACTTTGTTTCCTATTGCTTTTCTTTTTGCTAACAAAATTATCAAAATAAGTGCTGCTATTACAACAAAAATTAGAAAAAGTTCACTTTGCATTAATTCCTGTATTGCCTGATCTAAATCAAATGAAGAAATTTGTTTGAAAACAAGGTAGTTGAGTTCAAGTTCGTTTCCGAAAACATATCCTGTCCAGACAACTGTATTTTCTCCAACTACTGCATCTGGTTTTACAGGCGGTTCTATTTCAACTCCTCTTGGTAATTGTATGGTTATTGTTGTTCCTGATGGGATTACCAGCAGGGCTCCGTCAACAAAGCTTGAGAATGCGCTTGGCTTAAGACTGTATTCTATTACTCTGCTTGTTTCGTCAATTTTTTCCATTATTGAGCTTTTTAGAAAATAATTCATTTCAAGAAAGTCAAGCGAGCTAGTGTTTTCAACGAATGAAATTCCGCTTACTACAATGTCTTTTTCCTGTCCTATTCTTGGATAAATTCTAGAATCATAAGCTCGCCATCCATCAAAGCTTACTCCTATTTCGCTTACTGTTTGCCTAAAGTCTGCAAGCTGTATTTCGTTTTGAAAATTTAAATAGTAGCGTTCTGTTACCTGTGCATTTCCTTCAGTATCTACATTGATTTCTATTGCATGGTTTTCAAGAACATAAAATTGTCCAAGTACAAGTTGGGCAAGAAAGAGCACTGCAAACAATGTTAAAATAATTTTTTTAGTCATTTAATTCACATTATATTAATGGTTTTCTCCTTATTATTTTTTCCTAAGACAAACTAACGTCTTTAAATGCTCATTCTGCCAAACATCTATAAGTTTGTATGGTTTCTATTAAATTTTTTGGTCATAGTTTTTTTAAAATCGGGTTTCCTAAAAGGAACATTCTAATTGACCCATATGTTTTAAATGACCAAAAAGATCCTTCTTTTGCAAGACTTGTCGACTGTGCTGCTAAGGATTCAGATTTCAAAGACATTGCGTTCATTCTTATAACTCATGAACACTTTGATCACTTTGATAAAGATCTTGTTGAAAAAATTGCTTCAAGGAATAACTGTTGTGTTGTTGCATCAGAATCAGTTTTGCAAGAACTTAACTTAAGCAAGAGGTTTTTG
>DAOWAC010000023.1 GCA_030634785.1 Chloroflexota bacterium
AATACCTTACTGAAACCACTTCCCAAAAGCTTACAAGACAAGATGGGCTAATACCAAAAGCGTTTGGAAAAGCAATTGCAAAAAGAATACAGGAACATATCAAAACAGGAAAGCCATACCAGTTCATCGAAAGAGGCAATATTCGAAAAAATGCAAAAAAAGCAAAAATAAGAAAAGCCAGACGGAAGTAAAAACAATGCTCTAGCCAACCATTTCAATGGTTAATTCAAGTTTCTTTTTTGCCTCTTTCAAAAGCTCTTTTCCAGAAACAGTAATGCTGTAAACGCTTCTGTTACCCTCACGCTTGACTTTTACAAAACCGTGCTTTTTAAGCTTATACAAAACGACATAAACAGAAACATTTCCAGGAAGAAAACCAAACTTTGTTTCAACCTTTTTTCTCAAAACATAGGCATGGCTTGGCTTTTTCTTCAGCATGCTTAAAAGGTAAATCCACAAAAGCTCAATTCCAAGCTTTCGCTTCAATCTTTCAATCTCCCTGCTGTCTTTACCACCCGCCATTGCTACATAAGAGATGCGAAAGTTTTATATATATAAAATAGCTAAGATATACAATTGTTTTATAGTTATAAAATAGTTTATGGTTGTAAATCTGGAGTGTGGTTTTTGAAATGACTGAAAAAATAAAGGTAGCTGTTGCAGGAATAGGAAATTGTGCAAGCTCTTTAATTCAGGGAGTAGAATTTTACAAAAACATTAAGGACGGAGACAAGCTTGTACCAGGACTCATGCACAATGTTTTGGGCGGTTATAAGATTTCAGACATTGAGTTTGTTGCAGCATTTGACGTTGACAAAAGAAAGGTTGGAAAGCCGTTGAACAAGGCAATTTTTGAAAAACCAAACAACACAATTGTTTTTCAAGAAGAAATTCCAAAATGGGGCGATGTAATAGTGCAAAAAGGACCTGTTTTGGACGGGGTGGCAGACCACATGATTGAATACCCTGAAGATGTTTCTTTCAGAGTGGATGAAACACAAAAGCCTGTTGATGTAATAAAAGTGCTTAAGGAAAGCGGTGCAGAAATTTTAATGAACTATATGCCGGTTGGCTCACAAAAGGCAACCGAATACTATGCACAGGCTGCACTTGACACTGGCTGTGCATTTTTAAACTGCATGCCTGTTTTTATTGTTTCAGAGCCAGACTGGGAAAAAAAGTTTGCTGAAAAAGGAATTCCTTGCGCAGGAGACGATATAAAGGCACAAATTGGAGCAACTATTACCCACAGAACGCTTGCAAAACTGTTTGACGACAGAGGAGTAAAAATCACAGGAACCTACCAGTTGAACGTGGGGGGCAATACTGATTTTTTGAACATGGCAAGGCATGGAAGACTTAAGTCAAAAAGAATTTCAAAAACAGAGTCAGTACAAAGCAATCTGCGTGTTCCGCTTGCAGCAGACAGGGTTCACATTGGCCCAAGCGATTACGTGCCGTGGATGAAAGACAACAAGGTTTGTTTTTGCAGAATTGAAGGCGAAAAGTTTGGAGGAATTCCTACAAACATCGAACTAAGGCTTTCAGTTGAAGATTCGCCAAACAGTGCAGGCTGCACAATTGACGGCATAAGATGCTTAAAGCTTGCATTGGACAGGGGCATTGCAGGAAAGCTGGAAAGCATTAGTGCATACATAATGAAGCACCCGCCACACCAGTACTCTGACCCAATTGCAAGAGAAATGGTTGAAGAATACATCAAGGGCGCAAGGGAAAAATAAAAAGCCTTTTACTGTTGCAAAAGCCTTGGGAAAAGGACAAGAAAAGCCTTTCCTTGCATTTTTATTTTTGGCAAAATCTATATTAAGGAAAAAGGAGTTGTTTTACTGAATGCTTTACAAAAACAGGAAAAAGTTCAGCAATCTTTCAGTAAAAATCGGAATTCTGTTCAGCAAAATTCCTCTGACGCCAAACCAGTGGACAATTTTTTCGCTTGTTCCCGCAATTGTTGCAGTTTACTTTCTTTCACAGCAGGATTTTTTGCTTGCAGGCGGCCTTTTTATTATTGCGGGCTTTTTGGATATGGTTGACGGTGCAGTAGCCAGAGTCACCGGGAGAACAAGCAGGTTTGGGGCATACCTTGACACAATTGTTGACCGGTATGTTGAAGCAATTGTGGTCTTTGGTCTTTTGTTTGTTGGCTTGCCTGGCTTTTACATTCCGGCATATGCTTGGATTTTTCTCTACCTTTTTGGAAGCATGATGACAACTTATGCAAAGTCTGCTGCAAAAGAAAAAGAACTTATCCCTGACGGCAAGGAACTGAAAGGCGGCATCCTTGAAAGGGCTGAAAGAATGATAATTTTATTCATTGGAATCGTTGCCGCGGCATTCAACCCAATGTACCTAACCTATGTGATTGTTGCACTTGCAATTCTTACAAACATAAGTACACTGCAAAGAATTTGGATTGCACAAAAAAGTTAACAGAAAACAAGTGCTTAACTGCATTCTATTTCGATTGTTTTTCCAGTTTGTGAATCTTGCAATTCCTTGGAAGTTATTCCTGCAGAAACAAGCAGTAATGGAAGCTCTGGCTGGTTTGCCTGTTCTGCAGACTGAACAATTATTTCAAGAAAGCTTTTTGGAAACTTGCAGGTTTTTTGCGTGTAATCAGTGTGGTCGTAGTAGGAAATAAGACAATTGTTTCCTTCTTCTCCCAAAACAGAAAAAAGCCCTCCGAATTGACCTGTTAGTTCAAAGGTTGAATTAATGCAGGAAGCCATGTTTTGATTAAAGCAAGCAAGAGCTGCCTTTTCTTCTTCAGAACCTGTTGCCATTGCAAGGTTTGTAATATCAATAGAACCACAGCTTAGAACTCCTGGGTTTACAGGAGGTTGTTCTGGAGAGCCTATACAAAGATTTGCAGAAGTTGCCATTGAACCATCAGGACATTGAACAAGCTGCTGTTGACCAATTGGCTGTTGATTATCTTGTTGTTGATTGTTTGGTTGTTGGTTGTCTGGTAGCATAATTTCCTGAGACTGTTCAAGCCCATTTGAATCAGGAGTTGGCATAATACAACCACTTAAGACAAGTGCCGCAACCAATGCAACAATCAAAAATGCTTTTTTCATGGTGCTAAAGTAAGGCAAAGGAATTATTTAAGTCTTTTCATTGACAAAAAGCTTCAAAAGATTTGCTTTTTTCTTTTCAGGATAAAGCAAAAGAGGCCTTAGCACAACAAGGTTTTGTTCTTCATTAAATTTTTTATATTTTACCAAACTCTTGGAATCTGTTTTAGAATCAGCTGTTGCAATTGCTTTGATATTTCTTTCCTCAAACAAAACAGGCAAATCTTTTTCATTGGTTAAAGCAAATTGTCTATAATCATTAAAAGGAACAAGTTTTGAAATATGTTCTTCAAGCTCTTTTGAATTCTTTTTAACAGTTGGAAAAATATTACAACCCCTGTGCATTAACAAAAATGCAGCAGGCAATTCATCTCTCTTGCCTTCAAAAAACATTGCAACCGCACCCTCTGCTCCGGAAGGCAGACCACCAAGACCCATAACTTGTTCTGTGTAAATGAAAAAATCCTTTTTACTTACTTCAATAAAAATTTCTTTTTCAGGATTTTTTAACTTTACTTTAAGATTTGGAATTGCTTCCATTACAGCAGCTCCAATTTTTACCTCAAGGTCGCGTGCTAAAAGATTGTTTCCAGTAGACCTTGCATCCAAAGCAAACTCGTCTCCTTTTTTTAAGAATTTTTTTGCAAAGGAAACAACCTGTGATTCAATTTCCTCGTACTCTGCTGGTTTGAAATGCTTGGAAATTGCTGTTGCATGAATTCCTGAAATTGTTAAAAGCGTCTTTTGTGCATTTTTTGCACTGGAACAAAAGATGTAAAGGCGTCCTCCGCCTCTTACAATTTTGTCCAATTTGACATTGTTTCTTTTCAGGGAAAATTTTATGCTTTGTTCTAGTTTTTTCGTAAAAAAACGCCTTACAAAAGAACTTTTTAGAGAAATCTCCGAAGCAGTCTTTAGAAGTAAGCATTCTTGTTCTGTCATAAAATAAGAGGGTAAACAAAGCTATAAAAAGCGTTTTCAATTAAAGAATTATTAACAACTTTTCTTTTGCAAAAAAAAGTTTTCTTTTGGTACAGCTTTTCTTTTGTAAAAAGAAAATGTGTGCGGGGGTAGCAGAACGGTTATGCACCGGCCTGCAGAGCCGAGGAAGAGGGTTCGACTCCCTCCCCTCGCTTGTGAAGAATTAAATAGTAGAAAAGACTTATAGTAAGTGAATGAAAAGCAAGGTTTTAGTAATCGGGTTAATGCTTTTAGCGGTTGTGCTGAGTGGTTGTCTTGAATCATCACCAACAATATATAAGTTGCCAGAAGCAGAAGAATGTGTTGACCTTATTTTTCCAAATTTTGAAATAACGGTTTTGGAACCAGAATATGCTGGTAACTATGAAATAACTTTTGACTCAACAGATTTTGGAAACGGATGGACTACTGGTCAAAAAACCATCCGATGTATGGATAGATTTGACTGGACATTGGGTGAGACGGAGGGTTATCTTTACTGTCGTTGCGCTAAGAGCTCTCAAACAGAGTACAATGATTTTGTGCTAAAGATTAATAAGCAGTCTCCAGCAGAGGAACAACATATTTCTTTAGTTATTGACCCAAACACTAAATCAATTGTTGAATACGGCTGTTGTGTACCATTAAACTAATTGACCTTTAGGTGCAAAGCCCTTTTGATAGAAACAATTATTAAGCGGTTTCAAGTAAGCTTTTTGGATGAGTACAAAAAAATTGTGGAAAGCAATAATGTTTGTTTTGGGATTGTTCTTTTTGCTGCATGCGTTTGGAACATTGCAAATAATAAGTACTGACACAATTGGCACGTTGTTTGGGCTTCAGGCTACAAACCCTCAAGAGCTTGCCACCGAACTCACACCCCAAATAACATTTCCTATTTTTCTTGTATTTGCTCTCTCAGCAATAGCCATCTTCATAAAATTTATTCTTCCTGAAAAAGCAGAGGCAATAAATGCTGTTTTGCATCATTCGATGATTAAAACCTTGCGCATAGGGGCAAGGTATTTGACGTATTGCTTTTGTGCGGTTTTTGCAATTTTTTTTGTGGTGGTGATTGCGAACGCCCTAAAGCTTTTCACTCAGCCAATAACAGTCAACGCGGCTTTCCTGTTCCTTGCTGTATTGTGCTTTGATAGTGCACTAAACATTGTTGAAAAATTCATTGCAGCAAAAAGAAAAAGATATTTGACAAAACACGCTTCGCAGGATATTCACTAGCTTTAAATCAACTTCCCAGTACACTAATTATAATTCGGAGCACAAAACCTGTCGCTCGCTTTATACCCAAAGTTTAAAGCTCTTCCCTCGCTTTTAATCTTTTATTTTGTATCAGAGGAACCAAAAATGGCTGAAATTAAAGCAATATTTTTTGATTTGTATAATACCCTTGTAAAAAGCGGCGACCCAGAAGCCCACATAATTAAGGAATTTGGTTTGAAAATGTCTTACTTGGAAGTCGGATTAATTTACTGTGGAAAGACAAAGAATGGTTCAATAAGCGAATTTTCAAAAGATATTATAGGCAAACTTGGAATAAATGCAAGCGAGGAAAACCTGCAAAAAATGAAAAAAATAATTGCAAACGAATTAACAATTGTAAAACCATTTACTGACGCAGAACCAGCTTTGAGAACTTTGAAGAAACAAGGATACAAATTGGGTCTTATTTCAAACAGCTGGGGTCTTGGCACTGAAAAAGTTAAAAAAACAAGCAAGATTTTGGATTTGTTTGACGCAATGGTTTTCAGCCACAAAACAGGAAAATTTAAACCAAACCAGGGAATTTTTAGAGAATGTTGCAGAAGGCTTAAGATAAAACCATGGCAGGCAATAATGGTTGGAGATTCTACCAGAAGTGATGTAATTGGAGCTGCAAGGCTTGGAATGAGAGGAATTCTATTAAACAGAACAGGACAAAGGGTTGAAAATTTTGGAAAGGTTCCGCAGATTTCTGGACTAAAAGAAGTAGGAAAAGCAATTGAGCAAGCAAAAAGAACAGAGCCACTGCAGGTTGGAAGACCAAGAATAGACAAAAAAGAAACCTAAGAAAAAGAAAACAGATGTTCATCGAGAAAGAAGAAGACTATAACGGTTTTGCAATACCCCACAAAAAGTCAAAGTATTTTCTGAATGCATTGTACAATTCTTTGTCTTTGAGAATGAATGTTTTCGGTTTTACTGTCCAAATTTGTATCACAGTATAATCTGCAAAAAGAGATATTGAAGCAGGATTTGAAAACATTTTTGGAAGAACTCTGACCTCTGACAAGCCGCTTTCAGTACGAAGTTTAACCAAATCCTTCATTTCCTCACTGTAAGTAATTTTGAGTTTAATACCTTTTTCAAAACGTCTTCTGTGCAACTCTTGCAAAATCTTTTCAGATTTTGGAGGAGGTCTTGCAGAATTTAAAACAAACCAGGTTTGTCCCTTTTTCAAAGAAGCTAAACCAAGCTCAAGATAATACTTTACTCCTTCTTCACCCTCAATAAAAGCCCATCTCTTGTTCCACAAACCATCAAAATACTGGCGAAACGATTCAGAAATCTTTTCGTTTTTGATAAGAATAGAAACAGGCTTTTCAGATTGTACACCAAGCTGCACAAATTTTTGACCCACCACAAACCACGAAGGAGAAACAAATTCAGGACTTAAAAACTTGGCTTTGGTTAAAGGTAAGGAATTACTTTCCTTAATAAATTTTTCAGGAGCCGTCCTGTCAAAAAGCATCCTTGAACTTATACCCTTTTTAATTCGAGCCTTGTCGCCCTGTGCCCAAAAGCCTTTCAAGCCAGCTTGGCTTTCTTTTGACGCCCCAAAAATATTTACTTGATCACCTTTTTCAAGTTCGCCCATAAGCTTGGTTCTTGCAGTCTTAATTCCCTCCACACCCTCAAAAACTTCAACGCTTTGTTCACCCTCAAACGCACCTTTCTTTTTCTTAAGTTCCGGGATAAGCTTTTCAAGTGCCTTTTTCTCCAAAGCAATTTTTTTCTCACGAGATTCTAAAAAATCAAGAATTCTCTCAGGGTCAGCTGCCTGAAAAAACTTTGTGCGATTCTTGATAACATGACTTACAAGACCCTTTTTTGCAAGCCTTTCAAGAACCTTGTAAACCTTGGAAGCAGAAACACCACTTTCACGCACAATAGGACCAGTAGTGGTTAAACCAAGAGAAAGAAGAGAAGTGTAAACCTTTACTTCACCAGTAGTTAAGCCAATTTCCTCCAAAATATGCAAATCCATAAAGAAACAATACAAGAAAGATTTTTTAACTATAACCCCCTAGGGGGAAAATAATCTATATATAGCCTGGCTTTGCGTTTATTTTATGACACTTGAAATAGCACTACAGGCAATGCAGTTTAACATTCCATGGCTTGTTGGAGTTATAATAGCTAATCCAATAAACCTGTTTATACTTGCAGCGCTTTTTATATTTGCTTTCAAAGGCAGAGGAATTAAAGGATTTGTTAAATTTGTAATTCTTTTTATTTCAGTTTCTGCTTTAATGGAGATGTTTGGTTTTCCTTTTCTTGCAACATCAATTCCGATTGTGTATATAGGAATATCCGTTTTTTTGGATTCTTTTCCAAAAGAAAGCTTTGTCAAAAGAAACCTTTTGAAAATTAATCTGGCAATGCTTTTCGGAGCGGGATTTCTATTAGCATAAAACTGACTGCACATGTCTGTTGCTTTATTTCTTTTTAGAATCTTTTTCTTTGGGCAAAACCTTGTCAAGTACTTCTTTTTCAATAACTTCTGCTGTTTCGCAAACTTCGCAATCTTCAGCATTAGGGTCTTCTGGCATAGGCTCTTCAGCGAGTGGTTCTTCATCCAAAGGAACTTCATCCAAAGACTCTTTGTCCAAAGACTCTTCTGGCAAAGATTCTTCACCAACAGAAGCTTTAGCCTTACCTTGCAATGCAAGCTGTTTTTTGTAATTGAGATAAAAGTAAAGTGCAAGAACTACAATTGCTGAAGAAATTACAATAGTGTCAAAACCAGGCCGCCACTTTAAGACAAGAAAAATATATGCAAGAATGAATAAAGGAATGCCTACAAAAAGAATAATCATTCCTGCGAACTTTTTTTGTGGAGTTGTTTTGAATTTTCTCATTGCAAGAATAAAGGTCTGAAATCTTATTTATTCTTTCCTATTTTGTTTTGGTTTTGAATTAGAAAGCTTATTAAAGAAAAACGCAGTTTTGTAATAGGATGAACGATTATGGCATGGAAGCACCTGGAATACTCTGGTTTAGAGAAATCAGAATAAAGGACATTCCAAGTGTTGGAGGAAAAGGGGCTTCTTTAGGAGAAATGGCAAACTACAATTTTCCAATACCACCAGGCTTTGTTGTAACAGCCCAGGCATACTTTAGATATATTGAAGAAACAGGAATAAAAGAAAAAATTGTAAGTAAAATTGATGCAATTGATGTTGAAAACACTAAAGATCTTGCAAGCGTAAGTGAAGAAGTAAGAAACATTATTCTTGCAACTCCAATGTCTGAAACTCTTTCAAACGAAATCAAAAGGGCTTATGGAAAACTTGGAGAAAAAAAAATTGCCTGGCTTACAAGCAGTGAAGCCGAATTTGTTGCAGTAAGAAGCAGTGCAACAGCAGAAGATTTGCCAGAAGCAAGCTTTGCAGGACAACAGGAAACATACCTCAATGTAAAAGGAAAAAACGAATTAGTAAAAAGCGTACAAAAATGCTGGGCTTCTCTTTTTACTGCAAGAGCAGTTTATTACAGAAAAAAACAGGGTTTTTCCACAGAAAATGTCGGAATTGCAGTTGTTGTTCAAAAAATGATTAATGGACAAACCTCTGGAATAATGTTTACTGCAGAACCAACAGGAGACGAAACAAAAATAGTAATAGAAGCAGGGTTTGGATTAGGAGAAGCAATTGTTTCAGGAAGCGTTACACCTGACACATACACAGTTGACAAAGGAACATTTAAAATTCTTGACAAAAAAATTCACAGCCAAACATTCAAAATCGTAAGACAAGGCAAAGACAATGTCAAAGAAAAACTTCCTACAGCTGTTGCAAAAAAACAAAAAATTGATGATAAAACAATTATACAGATTGCAAAAGTAGGAAAACAGATTGAAAATCATTACAAAAAACCAGAAGATATAGAATGGGCAATTGAAAACAATGAACTTTTTATTGTACAAAGCAGACCAATAACAACACTTGGATTGAAAACAGGAGTTAGTAGCGAGAAATGAAAAAAACAGCTTGAAGCATTAAAGAGTAAGATAGTATTGGAAGGATTAGCTGCTTCGCCAGGAATTGCTCCAGGAAAAGTAAAGGTTGTAAGAAATGTTGCACAAATTTCAAAAGTTGAAAAAGGAGACATTCTTGTTGCACAAATGACAAATCCTGACTGGGTTCCGGTAATGAAAAAAAGCAGTGGCATAATAACAAACGAAGGTGGAGTAACCTGCCATGCTGCAATTGTAAGCAGAGAACTTGGAATTCCATGTGTTGTAGGAACAGAAAAGGCAATGGAAATTTTAGAAGATGGAGACGAGGTAACCATAAACGGCTATGATGGCCTTGTATACAAGGGAGAGGTTGAAATTGAAAAACCAGAAGAAGTAAAAATTAAAGTTGTAAAGCTTACTGACATTGAACCAGTCGAAGATGTCATAGAAAAAGAAGTAAAAGAAGGAGTA
>DAOWAC010000144.1 GCA_030634785.1 Chloroflexota bacterium
CATGATTATTTCTGCATGATTTGAAAAGTCTTTTTTTAAGTAGTTAAATTTGCAGTAATCTTCCTTGTAAAGCATTAGGATTATTTCATAGGAAAAGGCAACTCCTTTCTGCATCAGATCTATGCTGGGCCCCGTGGCCAAAAATATTGGTCTTGCGGCAAAACCTTGTGCGTACCACTCCTGTTGTGCGAGCTTTTGCAATTCTTGATTCATACAATTTCACTTAATCTTATACTTTTTAATTGTTTTAATATTATTATAGTCGGCAAAAGCCTTTTATTTTGTAAAGAGGATATTTTGCATAATTCTCAGAAACAGACTTCTACAAAATACTTGATTATTAGATTAACTGACAAATTGCAGGATATTATTATCTAAACCCCTACAGAAAACAGGCAAAATCCAGCCTAAATCCTGATTGTATATCCCATAACAACTATAAGTTTTTACACATTAAACGCTTGTAACCGCTATAATGGATATAACCACTACTTTTTCACTACAAATCGGAAGCCTTAAATAATGCTTGTCTTATAATAATTATAGTGATTTTGTAGTGGAAGTTTTTTGGACTCAGCACGCTTTGGAAAGGTTTACTGAAAGGGCTTTGCTTTATAGCATTTCAAGAACAGAACTTGAAATGATAATCAAAAAACAGGAAGTTAGAATCAAAAAAGGATTTGACAAGAAATTCAAAAAAGATTGCTTTGAAACAATTGGAATGATTGCAAACAAGTTTTTCACAGTCCAAAAAGCCGAAGACAGGAAGAATATTATTGTAATCACTTTGTGGGAATCAAGCAAAAAGGAGGTTGAATTATGGTTTTCAAAACAAAAATAAAATGCCCAATATGCAAAGGCGAGGCAAAACTGTCAAAAACAAGCCTGAAAATGTTTGGCAGTGTTATTACCCTAAAAGACAACCCCATTTATGAATGTAAGAAATGTAAAGAGAAGTTTGCAACTGGCAAAATGGTTGACAAAACAGTGGAAAGGGCAAGAAAAGAATTCAGTTTTGCAAGAAAGCTCATCTCAACAGGGGGAAGCCTTGCAATAACCATTCCGCCAGACTTGGCACAATTCTACAAGCTCAAAAAAGGAGAAAAAATTGAATTGGTGCCGGCAGGCGAGCACTTGATGAAAGTCAAAGTGTAGGATATTATCCCCTAAAACACTACAGAAAACAGCCAAAACAACTAAAACTAGCGTTATTCTTTCGCATTGTATATCCTATAATAAGACAGTTCGTTCAAATACTTTAGCAATTGAGCTCTTTTTTTCTCAGTCTTAACAGTGTCTTTAATGTATTTCTTTAGCATAACTTCGTTAATGCTTACTATTTCAAAAAAAACTGGTTCAAATTTAACACCACATACGTTTACTGAATTTATATTTAATTTTATTCCGGTTTCTTTTTTTATTTTCAAAGCAAAGGGCTCTGCAACCTGACTAATAAACATTTTATGGCGATTTAGAGTTGCTAGACCTGGTTGTGGAGCATTTGTTTTCTTTGATTTGTTTACTTCTAGGCCCCCATAGAAGTATTGCTGAAACACTTTGTAACCAATGCCCCTGTTTCTGAGGATTGCTGAAACCATGCCATAGTGGGTTTTGCCTTGTTCCTTCACAGAGGCAACGCCAACAGGCGCAATGGAATTTTTTGGAAAGAGAGTGTGAAAAATCTTGTGCTTAAGGAAGTCCTTTCTTGCAAACGCTTTATTCTCTGAATTATTGTGAACAATTCTTATAATGCGTCTCTTTCCCCTATAAGTTATAAAACGAATTTCTGCACCCAAAGTCCTGAACCTAAAAACTCGCCTGCCAGCAGGATACTCTGGCTTTCGAATCAACACTTTTGACGACTGTTTTACCATTGCTTTCCTCACAGTACCCTTAGATGCTTTACCCATATAGAATTAATTGGACTTTACAGAATTTAATCCTTGCCCTTAAAACAATTGTTGTAGCAAAGAAGTTGTCCTAAAAATTGCGCATGTTTTACACAAAACTATGTGAAAACTCCGCAAAATTAGCACATTTCTGCCCTCGTATATTCTATAACAAGTATAGCTTTTTAAACATTAATATCCATCAATTATTTACATATTTATTAAATGTAAATATTAATATCAAATTTTAAAAAACTAAAACAAACGGAGTGTGAAATATAAATGACTGAATCACAGCAACCAGTAGTATTCCTCCCAGAAGGAACAAAAAGAACAAGAGGAAGGGATGCACAGAGAATAAACATTTTGATTGCAAAAGCAGTAGCAAACGCAGTCAAGTCAACTTTGGGTCCAAAGGGAATGGACAAAATGATTGTTGACGACATGGGAGACGTGACAATTTCAAACGATGGGGCAACAATTTTGGACGAAATAAGCATAGAGCACCCTATTGGAAAGATTATGGCAGAGGTTGCCAAAACACAGGATGATGC
>DAOWAC010000127.1 GCA_030634785.1 Chloroflexota bacterium
AAACCCCAATCTTTAAAAGAATTTAGGCTGGAAAAAAATTTATAGAAAAGGAGTTCACAAACATGAAAAAGGTAAGATGCCCGGATTGCAAGGAAAGATTTGAAATAGAACTCGAAGATTTTGACGAAGGCGATTTACTAAACTGTCCAGAGTGCAATCTTGAACTAGTAGTGGAAGTAAACGAAGGCGTGTCAAAAATAAGAATTTCCAAAGAAAAAGTCCTTGAAGAAACAGACTTTGACGAATTCTACGAAGAATAAACAGAATTTGTTGCCTTAACAGCAACTTTTTATTTGGCTAACAAATCTTTTTCAAAAACCTGAGCAGACCTAGCACCCTTTCCACCAATACTTATTCCAGCAGCCTTATTTGCAAGAACAGCTGATTCACGCAAAGACTTGTCTTTAAGAACACCGTAAACAAAAGCAGCTGCAAAAGCATCACCTGCACCAGTAGTATCCAAAACCTGTGCATTTGAAGGCTTAACCAAAAAACCCTTTCCACCAGAATAAACAAAACAACCCTCATTTCCCAAAGTAACAACAATAGTTTTTACCAAACCAGACAAAGTACTGCAAGCAGTTTCAACATCAGCAAAACCAGTAAGCTTTTCCAAACCCAGTTTACTTGGAAAAATAAAATCGACTCCTTCAAGCAAATCATGAAGCTTTTCCAAACCCATTTCAGACAAAATATGTCCAGGATCAATACTTACAAGCAAACCATTTTCTTTAGCAATAGTTTTAGCAAACAAAAGAGCTTCAAAAGCACTATCAGAAGAAAGACTCGTAATATGAAGAAACTTTGCAGATTTTATTGCCTTAACAGGAATCATTTTCTTTGAAAGAAGATTGTTTGCACCAACAAAAACAGTCATCTTCTTGTTAGCATCCTCATCAACCATTACAACAAACCGACCTGTTCTTGCCCTAAGTCTTTTAACAAAAGAAACATCAACCCCAGAATTCTTAAATTCCTGCATTAACTCATCGCCCTCTGAATCAAGACCAATGCAACCTAAAAAACTAGTTTTAAGATTAAGCTTGCTGCATCCAACAGCAAAATTTGCAGCACTACCACCAAGCTTTTTGTCAATAGAACCTGCTTCAACTTCCTCGTCAACAGCAGGCAATGTTTTCACATTAAAAAAGAAATCGGTATTGGCAGCACCAATTGTAAGAACATCAAACATTTTAACGCAACCTCGCAATTTTCTTAGTTCTTACCTTTGCCCTATACAAACTTGATTTTTTTGCAGCCTTTGCATTTTTAACACCAGATCTGAAAAGAAAAGGACGTCCAATTATAGTCATAGGAATTCCAACAGCCTTTCTAAGTCTTATATTTCTAGTAACAATTTTTTTAATTCCCAAATGGCCTTTAGTAGCAAAAGTATTTACAAGACCATAAGCAGGCTTCAAACTTCTGCCGGCATAAATCACATCTGGCTTTTTTTTCAACAAATCATTATTTGCATTAAAAGCAATTCCAAGACCACCACCTTTGACAACCTTTTCCATCATTCCAATATCAGTAATGCTATCACCAACTGCAACCATTTGATTCAAAGAAGTTTTTGTCAGAGCAGAAATCAGGTCAACAACTTTTGCCTTATGACAGCCACCGCAAGCATGAGGATAAGTAAAAGCAACCCGCCCCTTTTCAATATGAAGATTTGTAGCAAAAACATTTTTTTGTGGAATTCCAAGCCTTTTTGCAATAACATCGGCAGCAGGCTTGTAAGTATTGCTAATAATAAAAATATCCTTAACATTTTGATTTTTCTTCAAAGCAGTAATAAGACTTTTACTGCCCCTCATAAGCTTTGCTTCTGAAGCAAGTTTCATCATACTACCTTCAGTAATTATCAAACCTTTTTGAAGAGCTACATTTAGCATATAGTTTACTGTTTGACCAGCATAAGCCTTCTGACCATTAAAATCTTTACCTGCATTAACAGCATCCGCAATTTTAGAGCTTTCAGCCTTATAACGCTGACCCAAACCATTTGCCTTAAACAAATCAAAAGCAATATCGCTGGTGGCAAGAACGCCGTCCAAATCAAACAAAACAACTACTTTTTTAGCAGGCATTACTAACATTTGACTGAAAAAAGCTTATTAAACGTTTTTCACCTAACGAATTGTTATGAAAGAAATAGCAAGACTAAAAAACCTGTCAAAAAGAAATTCTCTTACAAAAAAACAAGTTGAACAAAAAAGCAACGAAGTTCAAAAACTTGTAGAAGAATTGCCAGAATTTAAAAAAGCAAAATGCATTATGCTATACTACGGAGTACACAACGAGGTTGAAACAAAAGAGTTGATAGAAAAAGCCCTGGAACTTGGAAAAAGAGTTGCCTTGCCTGCGACAAATTTTGAAAAACGAGCCATGGTTGCAAGAGAAATAGATTCAACCAAAGAACTTGCAGAAACAAAACAAGGACTTTTTGAGCCAAAAACCCAAAAACCAATTGAAGCAAAAGAAATTGACCTAATAATAATTCCAGGAGTTGCATTTGACAAAACCTGTTCAAGAATTGGAAGAGGAATGGGATTTTACGATTCGCTTTTGCGAAAAACAAGCACAAAAATTCCACTAATTGGACTATGCTTTGAAGAAAACCTAGAAGAAAAACTCCCAACAGAAAGTCATGACGTAAAAATGAACATTGTTGTAACAGAAAAACAAGTGATTAAATGAATGCAAGAAGAAAAACATACAGAAAAAACCAAAACAACATAATACTCAAAGGTGGAAAAAAACCAGTAAAAGTCAAAACAATTGAAACCAAAAAATTTATTGGATACGGAGCCGAAGCAATCGTCCAAGAAATCAAAGTAACCATTGAAAGAGGAAAAAAACAAAAGCAACTTGAATTAGTGGAAAAAAATTTTATTAAAGGGGCACCACCCTACAAGCAACCAAACAGTAGAGAACCAATCAAACAGTTTAAAA
>DAOWAC010000145.1 GCA_030634785.1 Chloroflexota bacterium
AATTTTTGCTGTTGCAGAAGCTTATCCAAAGCTTCAGGCAAGTGAGAATTTCAAATCATTGCAGGAAGAGTTTGCAACAACTGAAAACAAGATTGCTTATTCAAGGCAGTTTTATAACGATTCAGTAATGTTGTTTAATACTGCAATAGCAGTTTTCCCAAACAATATTGTTGCAGGAATGTTTGGTTTTGGCAAGTCAAGGGAATACTTTGAAATTGCAGCAGCTGACAAGAAGATTGTAAAGGCAGATTTTAGTGATCTTGCATAAGGAGGATTTCTTTGTCTTTCTACGACCAGATTAGTGCAAACAGGAGAACAACAATTTTTCTGTTTGCCATTTTCTTTTTTATGCTATTAGCCTTGGGTGTAGTAATTTCAATAATTTTTGACAGTTTTTTGTTTCTTTTGATTTTTGTCATATTTGCTGTGGTTTATATTATTGCATCCTATTACAACAGTGACAAAATCATTACCAGCATTTCCGGAGCAAAGCCTGCTTCTGAACAAAAGTATAAACAATTGCACAATGTTGTTGAAGAAATGTCTCTTGCTTCAGGTATTCCAAAACCAAAGGTTTACATCATTGAGGATACTGCAATAAATGCTTTTGCAACAGGCCGTGATCCAAAACATTCAGTAATATGTGTTACTGCTGGTTGTCTTACAAGGCTTAATAGGGCTGAGCTCACAGGAGTTGTTGCTCATGAAATGTCTCATATTAAAAATTATGACATTAGAGTAATGACTATGGCTGCAATTCTTGTAGGCATTGCTGTTTTGTTAAGTGATTTTTTGCTTAGAATGTTTTTGTTTGGCGGAATCGGAAGAAGTCGTGGCGGAAAAGAAGGGGGTGTGTTCGTAATTGCTGCAATTGCTGTTGGATTAATTCTTGCAATTCTTACTCCTGTAATTGCACAGTTAATAAAGCTTGCAATTAGTAGGAAGAGAGAATATCTTGCCGATGCAAGTGCTGTACAATTAACTCGTTATCCTCAGGGTCTTGCATCTGCTTTGAACAAAATTGACCAGGACAAAGAGCCATTGGAAGCTGCTAATAAGGCAACTTCTCATCTTTACATTGCAAATCCTTTGAAGGGTCAGAAGATTTTGATGAAAGGACTTTTTTCAACACATCCTCCGATAAAGGACAGGATTGCAAAACTTAAAAAGATGTAATTCTTGTACAACAACTAAAAATATGTAGAAATTTTATTTTTTCTTTTTCTTCTTTTTGTGCGTTTTCTTTTTTGTTTTCTTTTTATGAGTGGTTTTTTTGTGAGTTGTTTTGTGTCTTTCTTCTTTGTGATCCAAGAAAATGCTTTTGAAGCTTACAAACCCTATTCCAATATAGAATGCCACAAGGATAATAACCCACATTGGCACCAAATCCATTCTGTTGCTCCAAAGAATCAGCCAGAGCAAAGGGCACCATATAAACAGGAAAATGGTTTGAATTACGAGGTATTTTCTGAGCCTGTTTCTTTTTGTAGGATGTGTTGTTCTATTAATCCAGATTCCAAGAGCAACGTTTAATATAATAAAAGCAATAATGCTTGGAATAACAAGTTCGTATACTTTATAGTAGAGGATTGCAAAGATTGCCCCAAGCCATGCAAAAAGAATTATAAACTGGTCTAGGCTGAACAAATTTCTTTTGCCATTTTCCGAACCCATATTACTCAATTAATAATAAGCGTTTGTTGTTTTTAATACTTTGCAAGCGAAGGGCGTTGCACTTAAAGTGCGTTTTGCATTTTTAGTCTGCTTCTTGTATTTAAAGTCAAAAACAAAAAAGGGGGTGAAAGAGAGTGGACAAAAAGTTAAAGAAGTGTGAAAGCCTACAGTTGTCAATTCTTAATGCTTCGGATGCTGAAAAATGATTCCAATTCCGCTGGCAATTTGGTTTATTGTTGCAACGATAATAAGTAGGATTTTAGAAAATATTTTTGTTGCAATAGTACCATTAGTAATTGTTATCTTAATTATGAGCTAATAGTAGCAAGAATTATTTTGTTTCAGTGCAGGATTTGAAATGCGTTTGTTCTGATTGTCAAGCATTCAAAAACTCGCTGGTTTTGTTGTAAAAAGCTTGCTATGCATTATAGTACTTTGCCGTTTTATGATGTGCATAGTTCGCAGACTGGGGTTTCTGGGTTTGCGGCGCATGCTGTTAGTGCGTATTCGCTGTTGCAGAATTCTTCAACACTTGCATAATCTGACAGACCTTTTCCTACACAGTCCTCTGAGCAATTGCAGACGTTTTCGTGTTCGTCGCATTCTCCTGTTCCGCAGTGTGTGCACCATCCTCTATCTGGTATGCCTGACGAAGTGCCCTTCCAATAGCATTCATCTGCAACAGAAATAGAATCATAAACTGGGTATGTTTCGTCTAATCCTGAACAGCAACTGGTTGGCAGTCCATCT
>DAOWAC010000012.1 GCA_030634785.1 Chloroflexota bacterium
AAAATTGAATTAAAGGAACCAAGCTTTAAGGAATTAAAAAAAGCGCTTGAACACAAGGACGAGAAACGAATAAAACTAAACGTTGGCTTGGATCCGCGTGAAGGAAAATATCACCTAACCGCATGCAACGCCTGCTATGAAAAATTTTCTTTAGAAGAAGCAGAAAAATTAAATATGCGGTGTCCAAAATGCAGGGGATCAATTAAAAGAGGAGTAAGAGACAGGATTGAAATGCTGAGCGATGGAAAAGAAAAGCACCCTAACTTTAGACCAAAATATATGCACTCTGTTCCGCTTGCAGAAATAATTCAGCTTGCGCTTGACGTGAAAGGAATTAATACAAAAGCAGTCCAAGGAATGTGGCGCGATTTTGTTGACAGATTTGAAACAGAAATAAATATATTGATTGATGTTCCGGAAGAAGAACTTAACAAAGTTGATTCAAGAGCAGGTGAAAAAATAATTGCTTTCAGAAAAGGATGGGTTCATTACATTCCAGGCGGCGGCGGAGAATATGGCAAACCAATAATATGCAATTCACAGAAAGAATTTGAAAAAAAAGGAAAAGAATTGGAAGAACAAAGGAAACAAAATTCCTTTGAAAACCAAAAAACACTGGGTAAATTTTAATTAACGCACATAACTCGGACCGTTTGTCGGCATCTTTTCTTCCATTCCTTCAAACTGCTCAGTAAGTTTTTTGAATGCTTCCTCAATATTTTTTGAATCCTTTTCAATACTTTTCATGTCAACTTTGAAACCAAACTTTTTTACAAGTAATTCAATCAGCTTTTTGGCAGCACCGTGGTCTCCATAAACAAGCCTTGCATTTGTTTCACCCATAAGACAAGCTCCTTCAATCCCATGTCTTGCACCAACTCCAAGAATAAGACCAGCTGCTCCGCTTATTAGTCCCTCTTTTGACGCAGACTTTGCACCAAGCTTTTTAAAACTGTTCAAAATTGTTTTGTTTGACGCAGCAACAACAACATTTGGCTGATTTCCCATTCTCTTGTCTCCAATGTTAACTCCTGCAAGCGTGTATATTTCTTTAACACCAAGTTTTTTCACAGCATCAACAACTTCTTCAGCAAACTCATAGTGTTCCTGTGAACTCCCTGACCTAAAATCAAGACTTGGCTGAACAGGACCTGCAAGGAATAAAAAATGGCGGTCTTTAAATTTGAATGAAAATAACTGGTCCGATATTAGTTCTACAATTCCCTGTTTTGTGTGAACTGTCGGAGGAAAACTATCACTGTAAACCTCTGCAATAAGATTTGCTTTGAATTGTTTTAGAAAATAATCAGCACAGATTTTTCCAACAAGACCAATTCCAGGAAGCCCTACAAACATAACAGGCTTTGAAAGCTTTGGTTTTTTTATAAAAACTATTTTTGTTCCCATTTTATCCACTCCTCTTAAAATTTGCTTCTCCACCAGCCTTTTTAATTGCATCAACTGCTGCTTCAGAAGCGTCGTTGAGAATTTTTTCAGTAGATTTAAAATCAGGAGCCGTTGCTTTTACAGCATACTTACCTCCGCCACTGTAAAAAATTTTAACACCATTATCTTTTTTAACCTTTGACAAAATTTCCTTAATTAAATCAACACCATTTGAACCAACAAGCTTTACTGAAAGTACTCCGTTAAGAGTTTTTTCAGGAACAGGCACACTTTTTTGAACAAGCTCTATAAGAGGCTTTAGCCATTCCTTTGGAACACTTTCTGCAGCATCTTCTCCAAGCAATGCAATATTTTGAAACGCTTCTCCTAAAGAATTATAACTTTCAAGCAATGGTTTTGCAACAGCATCCCAGGTTTGCTCAGGTGTTTTTTTCTGACTTTCTGCAAGAATTTCCAAAAGCTTTTTGCTTCTCTTAAACTGTTTCCATTCTTCTATCCTTGCTCTCTGGGCATGACTTGAAACTTTATTAAAAGAAAGGTCAATTTGTCCACGACCCCTGTCAATTGATAAAACTTTAGCTGCCCTAATCTGTCCGTCTTTTACAAAATTTCTAATATTTTTAACCCACCGTGAAGCCACCTGGCTTACGTGAACAAAACCCTTCTTGTTTCCATATTCAACAAGTTCAACAAATGCTCCATAACCAAGAACCTGCTTTACTTTGCAGACAACAAGTTCTCCAACTTCAGGAATTTCACGCTCTTCATCCAAACTACTCACCCCTTCAATGCTCTCACAGCATTTTTCCTTAAAAGAATTTTTCCAGAACCCGAATCAGCAAGAATTTTGTTGCATCCAAGACATTTAACACTGCATGCAGCAGAACTAAAAATTACCTGTTCATTTCCGCAACCAATACAGTTTACTTTTAAGAAAAAACTCTTTGGTTCACTTGCAAATTCTATTTTTCTCATAATAATATCACACTCGCTCCGCCAGCTTTCTTGAAACAAGAAGCAATGCAATCTTTTCAGGCAAAGCAACAGTTTTGTCTTTTGTAAAAGGCCCATACTCGTTCATATCTGCACCCATAAAAGCAGGAACTGACTGAATAATTTTTAAAGAAATTTTTCCAGCTGTACCTTTATCAGATTTTGTCTCACCATTAAAAACACTGTCAAGAATTGCCTGATGTTGATTAAGAACTGAAAGCAATGCATCCAGTGTCTGAGCTTCCTGTAAAGACATCGGTTCTTTTTCAAAATCTCCTGTCCTGCTTGAAATTAACGCTTTGTTCAAAAGTTTCTTCTCCCTAATACTAAAAATTTCTCCAATAATTTTTTTCAAATTTGAAAAAGTCTTTGCTTTTGTGCTTGACATGTCATTCAGACTTTTTAAATAATCTTTTTTTTGTGCTTTAAAAAAATCATTAAGCGAATCAAGAAAATCTTCGTCAACTTCGGCAAGTCTCGAATTGTTTTTTTCAAGCCGGTAAATTTTTCTCAATTCGTCGTAATCAAGTCTCATTCTTTTCCCACCAACTTGGCACGACCTGATGCTAATAGGAAAATTGCTGCATTTAACGGCAATTCTTCCTCTTTTTCATCAAAGGGTCCAAAGCTCTGTCCTGCCAGATAAATGGTTGGTGCCTTAGGAATAAAAACCCTTACTTTCTCCTTGTCATCAAAGGCAAGAGCGTCATCAAACGGGTTAAATTCCTTTAATTTATCTCTTGAAAGTTCACTTGAAACAAAACCTGTTCCGCCATGAAGTGTTTCAGGAACTCTGACAATTTTGTTCAAGTCAACACTTGTTTGCCTGTCAATCGGAGCAATTTTTGCAACAATGCTGTTTAAAAAATTCTGCCAAAATTTGTCGCTCTTTGATTCACCCTTTGAACTAACACGTCCAAAAATTGACGGAATTGTACTTCTTTCCTTTATTGAATCAAGAATTGTTTTTGTTTCCCTTACAAGTCTTTTTGCTTCAGGAACAGAAATATTTCCCATTATTGCAATTTCTTCAACATTTCCTTTTTCCAAAAGCTTTACAAGCTCGTCCAAAATTCTCTTAGGCCACCCAGCAGTTCCTTCAATACCAGGACAACTAAAAAAAGTTGCCTCTTTTCTGAAATGACTAAAAATATTCAAACCATTTGCTGTTAAGTAATCAATCAATTCAAGCCTTGCACTTCTTGGCAACTGCCTTATGCCCTCGCTTCTGACATGAATATGATAACCAGCTCTTCCGCTGAAATTAATACTAATGCCTTCACTAAAACCAAAATCTTTTTCAAGAAATTCAAGCAATGAAAAAATCTTTTTCTTTGCAACACCAAGACACTCTGGACAAAACCATTCATCAAGCTTTGTTTGAGTACCGCAATCATCACACTGCACCTGCCGCCCCTTTCCTTTCTTTCCGCATTTTGGACACTCCCAAGAATCGTGCTTTTGTTTGCAGTCTGTTGGTAAATCATCTGCGTCAAATTCATAAACAAGGTCTGCAGCAAAAAGTTCTTTGGCTTCCATTGGACGTCTTGAAGGAAACTTGTACAAAGCAGAACTGTAACTCATAAAAAAAGGAACCTGGTTTCTAAGAAAGGTATTGAAATCTTTTTGGGAAGCAAAAGCCAAATTTCTGTTAGCAATCTTTCTTCCAAAAACCCCGTAACCAAATTCTCTTGCTCCAAGCTCTGGCGGTCCTGTTATAAAATTCTTTTTGTAAAAATTCTGAAAATGGTTTCTCAAAAACTGCTCTTCTTCAGCCATTACTTGGACACCTTCTTTTCAGTAGCTTTTTCTGCACTTGATTTTTTTTCAACTTTCGCCTTGAGCCTAAGCTTCCATCTGTAATATGTTATTGGATGTTTTGCTTTGCAGTTTTTGTCAGTGCAAAAGCCGTAAGATTTTATTTTGTCACAGCTTGGAGGAGCATAATCCTGCACTGCAATTCTGTCAAGCTGGTAGCCTGTAATTCTTTCCTTAAAATTCGAACTTTTTTTGAACAAAGCAAGAATGGCGGTCTTTGGCATTCTAATACTGTTCAAAAAGGTTGCAAGAGTAAAGTTTGCCATGTGAGGCAATTTTTGACCAGAGGCAAGCTGGCTGTACATTGAAGCAATACATGGAGGAAATGCTTCTGGTGCAACATTTCCTTTGAAGGCTGTTGCAAAAAGCTTTTGTTCTCTCGCCTTTGCTTCTGCTTTTAGAGATTTTGAAATGAACTCAAGTCTTTTTGGCAAACCAGTTATAGGAACAGGTAATGATGTTAGAACAACTGCATAGCTTTTTTCCCGCAAAAAACGACAAAAACCATTTAAGTCAAGAAAAACAGTTCCGTTGCTTACAAACTGATTAACAAGTTTTAAGGAATCGTCACTAAATGGAACTGAAAGAAACTGCTGCAATGGCATTGAAATGAAAAAAGACTTTGAGTCAGGAAAATCAAATTTTAAACCAAAATCTGATGCAAGAGAAATTGCTGCCTTTCCTTTTTCTTTTTCACTAGTCAAAAAAGTATATGCTGAATTTGCAACCATTGCACTGAATTTCCTAAACAAGGTTGTATCATTTACAAAAGACACAATAATTTTTGCAACAGGAAAAGCAAGCAGTTCCTGTAAAAGCAAATCGCTTGATTTTAATTCAAAAAGATATTCTTTTCCTGCAAAAGCATGTTTTGTCATCAATTCAGCTCTTTCAATAACTGGTTCTGACAAATCCTCCAAAGAAAGGTCTTCTTCCAGTACAATTTTCTTTGCAGATTTGGTAAAAGGAAAATTCTGCGCAAACAATAATTGCTGTAAAGTATGCATGAAAAATTACTGCATTAAAAGTAATAAAAAGAGAATTGGAGCAAATTTCCGGTAAAATTAGCATTAATTTAATTCATACTATTGTGCCCAAAAGCGAAATAGCATATTTCCACACCAGCTTGTTGCACTTTGCGCAACGCCGTTTCCAGCATGGAAACAAGGTGCGACAGCTACAAAATCATATGAGCCAAGTAAAATTCTATTTTGGCTGGTCCAAGCTTGTAGGAAACACGCATTGGAGCATCATTTTTTAGTTCAAGCAAGACCTTTTGCTCTGGCTCAGAAGCAGGAAAGCAGGTTTTCGGTAATATAAAAAAACAGCCTGTTCAAAAACCCGAAAGAGTTATTAACGGTCTGTTAGCTGATGCAGTTTTCTTTCCAGTTCTTTGTAAAGTTCTTGTTTCTTTTGCCTGCTTAGCGTGAAAAGCGACTTTTCAATTGCTTTTTTTGTTAAAGTGAAAATGTAATTTGTTTTGATTACGCTGTTCTTTATTGCCCCTTCTTTTTTTGTAAGTGCAATGCCCTTCATTTCAACATTGCTTGTTATTCCGGCAACAACAACATTTCCAAATTCCTCAAACAAGATTACTACAGGTCTCTTCTTTATTTCAAAAGTGTCTGTAAACTGGACTTTTGTCAACACAACATTTCCCGATTTAAGCATTTTCCCAGGCCTCATCTTCCTTGTTGTCCCAAAGTTCCTTCATTTTTTCTTGCTGTATTTTATGAAGAAACTCATCGTACTGGTTTTTCAACTTGCAAGCTTTATAAACGTGTGCAAGCTCAAGAATTAGCTCAGAATAAGTCTGCCTGGGATACTGCTTGACTTTCTTCAATTCTTCAAGAACTGGCTTCTTAACCTGAATTGTAGTAATATCCGACATATAACTCACATATAAGTGCTACATAGTTAATTATATAACGCTTTCTTTTTTGCTTGGGGCTACAAAATCATATGAGCCAAGTAAAATTCTATTTTGGCTGGTCCAAGCTTGTAGGAAACACGCATTGGAGCATCATTTTTTAGTTCAAGCAAGACCTTTTGCTCTGGCTCAGCATCCTTTACAATATTTTGCAAAAAGATAAGGGAGTATTTGCTTACAACCTCTGACTTGCTTTTTATAATAATTCCTTTTGATGCTTTTGCAATAGTGTGAAGTGTTCCAGAACTTCCTCTTGCCTCAATAGTCATTTCTTCGTCCTTTACTCTAAGCACTACACTGCTTCCGAAAAGAGAAGCGTCCTTTAATGCCTCTTTTATGATGCGTGCACTGATGTCAACGCTTGCATCAAAATCAGGAGAAGGCATTTTAACATCTTCTTCTGAAACATCAAGCAATGGCAAAGAAAAGCTTCTGCTGATTTCGCCTTCAAACTTTAATTTTAATTCACTGTCATCAAGTTTGAGAACCATTTTGTCATTTGAAAGAGCTCTTGCCATAATCTTGTTTAATTCAATCAAGTCAAGACCTGCAAAAGTTGGTTCTACTTCAAACTTGTCAAAAAAAGCTTTTTGCATTAAAAAATTTACTAAAACAATCTGACTTGGATCAACAGCTTTTAAGGAAATTCCATCGTCATTAAAGCGAAAATTTCCTTCACTAATAAAAGAAGAAATTGCATCAATTGCTCTCTTCCAAGAGTCAACCTTTTTAAGTTCTATCACAACTATTCACCAATCCCCAAAATCCTAAGTAATAATAGTAGCAACTTATTTAAAATTGTTTCAGCAGACTTTGACATAACAAAAAGGGAGAGAACTATTTTTTTATACCCTTTTTTCTCTTAAATGGTAAGGACATGTTTGAAACAATTTCCTTTATTTTTATAGTTTCATATTCTTCAAACTGCTGTCCTTTTTGAATGTAATATCCTGCTATTATTCCAAGACCGTAGAAGAAAATTGCCACACCACTTAAAGCAAAGGCAACAGTAGCAAGCTTTGAAGCATTGTGAGTTGGAACAAGGTCACCGTAACCAATTGTCATAAGGGTTGTTGAAGTAAAATAAAAAGAGTCAAGTAAAGACCAGTCCTCAAGATTGTGAAATATTAGTGTACCAATTAAAAGAATTATCAGAAGCAAAACAACTATTGAGCCCATTCTTGCTTTTGTTTGATTCATTTCAAAAGATGAAGGCAGAGATAATTAATAAATCTTTTCTTACAACTAGTAAACGCTTTGATTGTACAAAGAGCACTAATGAAAGCTTTCTTTGTCTGAAGGAAACTTTTCGCTCAAAACCTCGTTCCTAAAGTTTGAAACAGCTTTGGTTCGCCCTATAAGATTATGGGAAAATTAGTTAGCTTTCAATCCTTGGAGCAAGAAAATATTTTATTTTTGCTTTGCCAATTTCGTAACTGATTTCAATCGGAGCATTTGCTTTAAGATTTACCTGAATTTCTGTTGCTGATTGTGCTGCTTTCAGCATGTCCTGCAAATAATCCAGTGGAAACATACTCATTGCATCCTTTTTTGCATTAAGTTCAATCAAATACTTTTTGTCTTTTTCAGTAACAGAATCAAGATTGCCTTTGCTGCTGTCGGCTCTTACAATAAACTTGTTTGCTTCAATTCCAATAGAAACATGAGAGCTTACAAGTGCTGCGTCCTTTAATGCATCCTGTAAAACACTTGCCAAAAGCTTTACTTCTGCATCAAACTCTATTTTTGGATTAGGAAGCTCTGCGGTGGAAATGTCAATAAGTGGCAGGTTGAACTTTCTTGTACTCGCGCCCTTGAATTTTACATTCAGCCTGTTTTGATCTGAATCCAGTTCGATTGTTAGTTCGTCATCGGCTTTTGCTCTTGACATAATCTGTCTTAAGTAATCCAAATCAAGACCAATTTTTGCTTTCTCCTTAACATCAAATTCCTTAAAAGCTGCTTTTTCCAGGAAAAAGTCAATCATTGAAATTTGGCTTGGGTCAGTTGCTTTTAGTGCAAGACCTTTTTCGTCCAAAATAAATTCTGCTTCATCAATCAAAACAGCTATTGCATCAATACTTTTCTGAAAATCGCCGGCTTTTTCTAAAACTAGTTTCATTTATCTCACGCCCACCAAAAGAACTTAATTCAATTAAGTTTAAAAACGGAATTATAAAAAAGAAATGAAAGATATAAAAAGTAATAAAGCCATTTTTATATATGGCAAAAAAAAGACCGCAAAAACAAAAGCTCACAGGCATTGCAAGCGTTGACGCCCTTCTTAGAGCAGCAAACAAAAAGCCCGACGCAAGATTCAAAGAAGGCTTTAGGAAAAAACCATTAAGACAGCAGGTAACTATAATAACGAACCTCAAAAAAAACTACAGTGGCATCCACGAAAAAATAAGCGAGCTAAAGCAAAGAGTTCACAATTCTTTGGAAACAATTGACCGCTACAAGAGGGGAGAAACGCTCTTGAAGGCCAAAAAATCACTTGCAAACATTCCAAACGACATTAGAAAGCTTGAAGAAACTCTTCTGAAAATTAACAAGTTCTCTGAAAGCATTTTTGTAGAATTCAAGCCAGGCACGCTTGATAGAAGGTCAACTGCAGTTGAAATGCTTGCAATCAGGGCCTCACAGCTTCTGTTTGAATTGCACAACGAATGCAGACGGACAGAAAAACTTGTTGGACTTCAATCCAAACACAAAAAAGTAACAAAAATGAAAGAAAGCAATTAGGAAAAGCAGTAAAAAAACACGTAAGGTAAAAACATGCCAAGAAAGAATATTGCAAGAGTTCCAAAAAAATTGTTAGCTGAAAAATATCTAAAATTACCAATTAAACAAAAAATTGCAAAAATGAGAGAAATGAGAAATTGTGCACACAAACTTATAACAAGCGCAGAGGCATTGGAAAGAGAGGCAAACAAAACACTTAACGACTTTACAGGACGGGATATAGACATCCAAAAAGCTAAAACAAAAAAAGCCGAGTTAGAAACAAAACGCAAACAAGTTTTACAACAAAGACAAGAACTATTAGCCATTTGTGAACAATACTTTGTCCAGAGCCCATTAAGTAGTTTACATAACACAAACCCAATCTCGCTAAGAATTCACAAAACAGATCGATTACTGCAACTTTTTAGAGAATGGTTTGGTTTATTCAAAGAAGATATAAAAATTCATGAAAAATATTCCAAAAAAAACTAGCAAATATTTCCTTCTTTGAATTCTGCAGGCATTTTGCCAGTTGCAATTAGGCTTCCCAAGTCATCCAAAAGCCATAGTTTTACGCATCCGAGAAGCGGAACCTGAAAAAAAGCCTTGCCTTGCAATCTTTCAACAGGAATAGGGTAAAGCTCTATGCAAGCCTTTTGGGGACGACCATTTAGTATCAAACCACAATCCTGGTCAACAGTAGTGTTGTAAACTGAATCACCTTTTGTTAAAAAATACACTCCGTCGCCTGCACGCAATTTGGCAACTGTTCTGTGAACAACTGGTTCGTTCATACGATTACTCCAGTAAACAACTATGTCACCATCCTGTGTAATTGAAAGATTTTGTCCGTTGTTAAAACTTATTGCTTCAATTTTCTTTGGAGATGAATCAGAGTAAATAAGTTCAGCAAATGAGGCAAGTTCTCTTTCTTTAAGTGAAGGAAAGTCAAACACTACTTCAGGACTGTTAACTGAGTCTTCTCCGGCACCATGCAATAGAATGATATCACCCCTGTTGTATAATGGCTCCATTGAACCGCTTACAACAATCATCATAGGGCTTTGAGTTCCAAAAGCAAGACCAAGACCTGTGTAAATTAACCAGGCAAAAAGAAAAGCGCTTGCAAGGTAAACAACCCAACTTATTGCTTCGTTGTCTTTTGGATTTACTTTAGGCATTACGTAAAGGTCAACATAGGTAAAAGGGTCAAGCCATTTCAATTTTTTTCTGAAATTTTTCCAAGTCATTCAAAATCACAATCAAGGCTTGGCTTAAAGCTGTCAGCAAGAATGCACAAAAACCCTTTTATGCAATCCACATTACTTTGCAGCTTTAAAAGCTTTTTCAAATTCAGCAAGTTTTTTTTCAACCTGTTTTGCTGCATCAGCCAAAGCTTTTTTTGCGGTCTTGCCTTTTGTTTTTACTACAAACTCGCATTCAGATCCAAGAGGGTGTTGCAGAGTATATGCTGCAAAAATAACGCTTGAGTCCTGTAAAAGCGTTTCCCTTAAAAGGTTTGGAAAAGTATGCCTTTCGCCCTTCATTACAAAATGAAGCTCGTTTGTAGCACTTTTTTTTACTTCAATATCCATAAAAATCACATCCAACAAAATTTATTTTTTTACATTTAACAAATTTATTTTCTAAAATTCATTTAAGTAAATAATCTTTTGAAATTTTTCTTCCCTCGGTGTTTCCACAACTAATACACTTTAAGCTTGAATCAAAAAGATGCAGTGGTTTTCTGCATCTGCTGCAAAAAGCTTTTACAACACCAAAGTCAGGACTGCTGCTTGTTTCAAGGTCAATATTGTTTCCTGGTAAAATTTTTGCAACCCTTGCTTTTACAAGGTCTCCGACTTTAAAAAAATCACGAAGTCTTTCAACATAATCACGGCTTACATTTCTTACAGGCAAAACAGCAAAACTTGAAGTAAATACCTTTTTGTCAGCACCATAAACGTTTTGCATTTCTACCAAAACAGAACTGTCTTTTACAACATCAACTCTTCCAAAAATAACGCTTCCAGGCCTTATTTTAACAGGTTCTGAAGAAGGCTTTACAGAAATTTCCTTTGATTTTAAATCTTCTACAACAAGTCCTGTGCTTCCGCTGAAAATTTCGCCATTTTCTTCAAAAGTGTTTTTTCCAGGAATAAATTCCTCTTCAGTACTGAGAAATTCTCCCGGTGATACAACCTTTTTCTTTAATTTGCCCATACAAAAAAAATCCTAAAAAATAAGCAGAAAACGGTAATCTTATTATTACCCTGCAATATATTCTCTTAACAACAAGTTATTTAAATCATGGTGTTGATATGGTACTTGAATATGTTTTAGACCTGAAAGAAACATTGAAGCACCCTTTTTTCATGCTTATTGCATCGGTTCTGATTTGTTCTGTTTCACTTTGGGCAGCATATACCACGTTTCCAAAAAGTTCTTCAATTCTTGCAATAGCATTTGTCACAATTGCACTTGTTCCATTGTTTCATTCAATGTTTAAATCAGAAGAAGAAAAGGAAGCTGAAAGACCTGGTTTTGTAGCATTGTTTATTGCAAGACATTTTAACATAGTAAAAGTTTACGCATTCTTTTTTATTGGAATGATTCTTGCATATGCATTCTGGTACAGTGTTGTAACACCAGATGTAAGAGGGGTAATGTTTGCAGAACAAGAATTAACACTTGGACAAATAAGTGTTCTTAGAGAAAACCTTACAGGAGCCTTTTCAATTTCCAGCGAACAAAATATAACAGGAGCTTTTTCTGGTTTGGTAACAGCATGTGGTACAAATCCTTTTTGCTGGTTTGAAATAATTTTTATGAACAATCTCTTTGTTCTGATACCAATGTTGTTTTTCTCAATCGCATATGTAGCAGGAGCTGTTTTCTTACTTGGATGGAATGCATCTGTTTTAGGAGTATTA